>CAZWKH010000050.1:0-11297 GCA_964633885.1 uncultured bacterium
CCACTCCCCGGGCGGCCGGAGCACCACCGTGGTCTCCATCATCGAGAAGGGCGCGGGGTCCGTCGAGGTATCGGCGCGGCCCGCCTTGCCGAAAACCCGCTCCACCTCGGGGAAGGACATGAGCACCCGGTCCTGGGTCTCCATGAGCTCCTGCGCCTGTGCCACGGAGATGCCGGGGAGGGTCGTCGGCATGTAGAGGATCGTCCCCTCGTTGAGGGGCGGCATGAACTCGGAGCCGAGACGGAAGTAGGCGGGGATGCTCACCGCCACCAGCAGGAGCGCGGCGGCGATGACCTTGCGGGGGTGGCGCAGGACGAAGCGGCAGGCCGGCTCGTACACCCGGAAGAGCGAGCGGCTGATCGGGTGGCGCTCCTCGGCGTGGTAGCTCCCGACCAGAGCGCCGGTGGCGAGCCGGGCCAGGAAGGCCGGCTTGAACCGGAAGGGATCCGCCCTGCTGAACGCCATCCGCAGCGCCGGGTCCAGGGTGACGGCCAGGATGGCCGCCAGGCCCATGGTCAGGTTCTTGGACCAGGCCAGCGGCTTGAAGAGCCGGCCCTCCTGGTCCACCAGCACGAAGATGGGGATGAAGGCGACGGCGACGACCAGGAGCGAGAAGAACACCGAGGGGCCGATCTCCTGGAGCGCCTCCAGCCGCACCTTGTGGAAATCGCCCTTCCGCCCTCCGGCCTGCCACTCGTGGATCCGGTTGTAGGCGTTCTCCACCTCCACGATCGCGCCGTCCACCAGCACGCCGATCGAGATCGCAATCCCGGCCAGGGACATGATGTTGACGGTGATCCCGAAGGCGTGGAGCGGGATGAAGGTCAGGAGCACGGAGATGGGGATGGTCAGGATCGGCACCACGGCGGAGGGGATGTGCCAAAGGAAGAGCAGGATCACCAGCGACACGATGAGCATCTCGATCATCAGCTCGTGTTTGAGTGTTCCGATGGCGCGGGTGATGAGATCGGCGCGGTCGTAGGTGGCGACGATCTTCACCCCCCGGGGAAGGGAGGGCTCCACCTCGTGGAGCCTCTCGCGCACCCGTTCGATGACGCGCAGCGCGTTCTCCCCGTGGCGCATGACCACGATGCCGCCGACATGGTCGCCGAGGCCGTTCAGGTCCGCCACTCCCCGGCGGATCTCGGGCCCCAGCTCCACCCGGCCGACATCCCGCACCAGAACCGGCACCCCGTCCGCGCCGGCCTTGAGCACCACCTGTTCCAGGTCGCGGGTGGACCGCGCGTAGCCGCGGGCGCGCACCATGTACTCGGTGCCGGACCACTCGATCAGCCGCCCCCCGGCCTCGTCGTTGGAGGCACGGACGGCGTCGATCACCCGGGCGAGGGGGATCCCGTGCGCCGCGAGACGGTTGGGATCCACGGTGACCTGGTACTGGCGCTGGTACCCTCCGATGGAGGCGACCTCGGCCACCCCCGGCACGGACTGCAGCGCGTAGCGCAGGGTCCAGTCCTGGAAGGAGCGCAGGTCGTCCAGGCCGTGGGCGCCGGTCGTGTCTACCAGCGCGTACTGGAAGACCCACCCCACGCCGGTCGCGTCGGGACCGAGCTCCGTGCGGACCCCTTCGGGCAGCCGCGACTGGATCTTGGAGAGGTATTCGAGCACCCGCGAGCGCGCCCAGTAGATGTCGGTCCCGTCCTCGAAGATCACATAGACATAGGAGAACCCGAAATCGGAGAAGCCGCGGATCGCCTTGACCCTGGGGGCGCCCAGAAGCGCGGTGGTGATGGGATAGGTGACCTGATCCTCGATGATGTCCGGCGAGCGGTCCCACCGGGAGAAGATGATGACCTGCGTGTCGGACAGGTCGGGGAGCGCGTCGAGGCGGATGCGCTGCAGGGTGACCACCGCAAAGACGCAGAGGGCGGCGATCACCATGAGGACGAGAAACCGGTTCTCCGCGGAGAAGGCGATGACGCGGCGGATCATCGGCCGCCTCCGTGCTCGTGGCCGTCGCCGGCCGCGCCGATGGCGCTGCGCAGCCGCGACTCCGAGTCGAGGAGGAAGTTGGCGCGGATCACCACCTGTTCGCCTTCGGCGAGCCCCGACAGGATGAGCGCCCGGCCCTCGGTGCGCGGTCCCACCGTCACCTCGCGCGGCTCGAACACCCCGTCGGCGCGGCGGACGAAGACCAGCTGCCGCGCGCCCGAGTCGAGGACGGCGTCCTCGGGGATCAGCAGGCCCTCGGCGGATTCCAGCGCCAGCGAGACATCGGCGTACATGCCCGGCTTCAGCGTGAAGTCCGGGTTGGCCAGCTCCACGCGTACCCGGATCCGGCGGGTGGCGGGATCGAGGGTCGGCTCGATGAAGCTCACGCGGCCGGATGCGCGGAAGGCGGGGTCATAGGGGAGGGTGACCTCGGCGGGGAGCCCGACGCGCAGGAGCGAGGCCTCCTGCTCGTAGAGGACGGCGTCGATCCACACCCGGGAGAGGTCGGTGATGGTGAAGAGGGCCATGCCCGGCTCCACCCGGCTGCCCGCGAAGACCTCCTTCGCGGTGACGAAGCCGGTGGCGGGTGCGTC
Source organism: uncultured bacterium (assembly GCA_964633885.1). GTDB lineage: Bacteria > Eisenbacteria > RBG-16-71-46 > JABDJR01 > JABDJR01 > CAVXKA01. The sequence continues at coordinate 2,544 of CAZWKH010000050.1, forward strand.
CAGCGACACGAGCCGCTGCGGCGCGCCGCCGGCGTCCAATCGGTCCAGGAGCCGGGGGGGAACATCGAAGGCGAGCAGGCGTTCGCGCGCGGAGGCGGCCAGTTCCTCCGCCCCCTCGCGCACCTCGGGGAGCCGCGAGGCGGCGAAGCGCGCCGCCGCCTCGCGGGCGCGGAGATATTCCTCCTGGCTCGCCACCAGCTCGGGCGCGTAGAGGGTGAGGAGAGGATCGCCCTTGCGCACGCTCTGCCCGGTGAAGTCGACGGCGAGGCTCTCCACCCACCCCGAGACGCGGGTGTGCACCTCATGGATGCGGGTTTCGTCGGCGGCCACGGTTCCCGCTGCGCGAAGCTTGGGTGCGAGACGGCCCCGGATCGCGGGGGCCAGGCGCAGTCCGGCCAACTGCACCCCCTCCGCGGTGAGGTGCAGGGCGCTGTATCCGCGGACGGCCGACTCCGGCGTGGGGCCGGAATGCGCCGCAGCGTTCGGGGCAGGGCCCGAGGCGGTGTCCGGGGCGACGCCCGGCGCAGGCCCCGGCATGGGCGCGGGCACCGGGACCAGGTCCATGCCGCAGATGGGACATGAGCCGGCCCCGTCCTTCACATAGGTCGGGTGCATGGGGCAGTGGTACTGCAGAGCCTGCTCGGAGTCCCCGCCGCAGGAGGCGAGCCAGGGGAGGACGGCGGCCAGCAGGACCAGGGTGAATACGAGCTGCGCGCGGTTCATTGCGAATCTCCTTCGTTCCCGGGCGTGGGGGCGGGAGCGGTCAGCGCGTCTAGGCGCGCGAGAACGGCGAATCGGTCCGCCTCGCGGCGGGCGAGTCCGGCGCGGGCCTCGAGCCAGAGGTTCATGTCCTCGAGGACGGTGGAGAAGTCGCCGCGTCCGGCGAGGTACGCGGATCGGGCGGCTTGGAAGGCGAGGCTCGTTTGCGGCAGGAACGACTCCTCATAGCGGAGGATCTGTTCCTCCGCCCGCTGGAAATCGGCCAAGAGGCGCGCTGCCTCGGCGCGCACCCCGGCTCGGGCCTGGCGGAGATCCGCGCGGGCCGCCTCTTCTTCCGCCTGGGCCGCGCGAACGAGGGGCCTCTGCTTGCTGCCGGACCAGAGCGGGAGCTCCATGCCCAGGCGCAGGGTCACCACGGGATCCATGCTGCCCCGCAGGCCGACTCCCGCGCCGGCCATGAAGTCGGGGCGGGCGTCCGCCCGGGCCGCCCGCAGGCGCATCACGGCGGCAGCCGCTTCGGCCTCGCGCACCGCGAGCTCGGCGGCGCCCTTCAGCGCGAGGCTGTCCCATGCGGCGGACGGCGCAGCGAAGCGAGGCAGCGACGCGACCACGCCGAAGGGCGCGTCGACGGGAAGGTCCAGCAGACCGTTCAGCGCGGCCACCGCCATGGCGCGCTCCGCAACGAGATCCCTTGCGCGCTCCTCCAGGCGGGACCGGGCGAGCCGGGTCTTCAGCATCGCCTCCTGGTCGCTCTCGCCGACCCGCTGACGCTGCGCCACCGTCTCGGCAAGGAGATCCAGCAGCTCCCGCCCGGCGTCCAGCGATGCCGCCTCGCGGTCCAAGGCGTAGACCTGCGCGTACGCCACGCGCACTTCCCGCGCCACGGCGCGGCGCAGCGCCTCCAGCTCCTGCTCGCCCACCCGCGCTTCCGCCCGGGCCGCCTCACGGCGGGCGCTCCGCTTGCCGGGGAAGGGGATGGCCTGCGAGAGCTGCGGCCCGATCATGGACATCGGCATCTCGCCCACGGTCCAGTCCGGGAACCCCTCGTTCTGGATCATCAGCTCGAACGCGGGATCCGGCAGCGCCCCGGCAGGGGCGATCCTCTCGCGCGCGGCCTCGAGCCGCGCTTCCATTGCGGCAATGGCGGGGGCCCGCCGAAGGGCCAGATCGACCAGATCGTCCACCTCAGGGGCGTCGGCCGGGGCCGCCGCCGGCAGGACGACAGCGCAGATCAACAACCAAAGCAATGCCTGGATTCTCACGGGAACTCCTCACTGCAGGAATACGCCCGACCGCCGCGCCACGGCGGCGGCCAGCCCATGCCCCGCGGCGCGTCGCGCGACGGGACCGGGCACACCTCGCCCTTGGGCTCGGAGCTAGCTCAGGAAGGTTCCGGTGAGGAGGAAGAGAGGAGTGGGGGACGCCGCGATGGGGCGGCCTGTTCGGGAGGGATGATCGAAGGCAACGGCCGGGACGGCGGAGGTTTCCAGAACGGCCGCCGGCGGGAGGCCGGGGTCCCCATGCCCGGCCTGGGGGGCCTCGCTATGGGCCTCGGCGGGGATCTCCTCGCCGGTGCAGCAGCAGGTGGCGGAGCTCACCTGGACGGTGCAGGCACAGTGATGATCCTTCTGGCTCGTGCACGCTGCGACGGCGGGGCGCACGGGGGCGAGCGCCGCCAGGGTCAGCAAGAGCACGGTCAGGCGTCGGAGCATGGTGCCATCCAGGTTAGGGATCGGGGCCGGGGTGAGTCAACCCGGCGGGGGCGTCGACCGCCTGTATACCGGATTCCGGGCGGAATGTTCCCGTGGAAGTCCGGCGACGGGATCTTCCCGGGGAGGTGGGGCAAAAAGGAACGGGCCGGACTTGCGCCCGGCCCGCCCCCCTGATTCGCGGCGTGTGGGGTACAGCCGCGTCAGTTACGCCCAGGGCCCTTGCCCACGAGCATCATGGTGCCGACATCGGTGGCGCTACCGTCCGCGACCACGACGCCGTCCACTACCGCCTGGCCGACGCCGGGCTTGCCCGCGTGCACCTTGTAGGTGCCGGGGTTCACCAGGTCGAGCAGGAACGCGCCCTGCGCGTCGGTGACGACGCTGGTCACGCAGACTCCGTCCATCCAGAGGGACACCTTGGCCCCCTCGACCGGGCTGCCGAAGCCGTCCACCACCACGCCCGTGATCTGTCCCGTGCCCGCCCAGGCCGCGCCGGCCACGAGCAGCATCCCGATCAGCATGGAAAACAGGAAAGTCCGCTTCATCGATCTCCCTCTCAAGCTGTAGGTGCAGTGCGATCGAAGGTCCCTCGACAGCAGACGAGGGACCCTCGGTGTGTTCCGCTCCCGTTCCGAGCGGAAGTCCATCGAACGCCTTCTGAGAGCAAGCGGCGTGCCTCGCAGGTGGGCAAACGCACAAGCGCCGCCGGGCGGGGAACATGGAGCGGTTCCAAGGAAGGTGAGGGGGGAGGGCCGAAGGGGAAGACTCGTCGAGCTCCGCGAGCCGTGGAGAGGGGAATCGCAGGAATCTGCGAGTTGGGGGTGTCCGGTCAGTCCTCCGAGCCCTGCCACTTCTTGAGCTTGTAGCGCAGTCCGCTCTCCGTGAGGCCCAGGTGGCGGGCCGCGCTGCTCTGGTTGCCGCCGTACTTGACGAGGGTCTCGAGTACGATGCGCCGCTCCAGCTCCTCCAGGATCTCGGGCATGTTGCCCTGCACTTCTCCGATCGCGGGGAGGGGGCCGGTGCCGGCGGACCCGGCCTTGCGCAGGGCGGCTGGCAAGTCCGACAGCCCGATCACATCGCCCGGGACCAGCACCGTGGCCCGCTCGATGATGTTCTCCAGCTCGCGGACATTGCCGGGGAAGTCGTGCTTGATCAGGGCGTCCATCGCCTCCGCGGTCAGCGCCGCGACGGAACGGTGGTGACGACGGGCGAAGAGGGTGAGGAAATGCTCGACCAGCTCCGGGATGTCGGAGCGCCGCTCCCGGAGGGGGGGCAACCGCAGATCCACGACATTGAGCCGGTAGAAGAGATCCTCCCGGAAGGACCCGCTCCGCATCATCTCCTCAAGATCGCGGTGGGTGGCGGCGATGATGCGGACATCGGCGCGCAGCGGCGCCTCCCCTCCGACGCGCAGGAACTCGCGGTCCTGGATGAAGCGCAGCATCTTGACCTGCACCGCGGCCGGCATGTCGCCGATCTCGTCGAGAAAGAGCGTGCCGCCGTCGGCGCGCTCCACGCGTCCCCGGTGCAGCCGGTCCGCGCCGGTGAATGCGCCCTTCTCGTGGCCGAAGAGCTCGCTCTCGAGGAGCGTCTCCGGCAGCGCCGCGCAGTTGATGGCCATGAAGAGGCTCGCCGAGCGAGGGCTGAGGCCGTGGATGGTCCTCGCCAGGATCTCCTTCCCGGTTCCGCTCTCGCCGCGGATGAGGACCGTAGCGTCGGTGGCGGCCGCGCGGGCAGCGCGGGAGAGCACATCCTGGAGCGCATCGGACCGGCCCACCAGCTCCACATCGGCCACGATGTCCCGCAGCCGGTCGCGCAGGGCGCGATTCTCGCGCACCAGCTCCCGCCGCTCCAGCAGGCGGGCCACCACGAGGTCCAGCTCGTCCAGGTCGAGCGGCTTGGTCAGGTAATCCGCAGCGCCCACCTTCATGGCTTCCACCGCGCCGGCCACGCTGCCGTACGCGGTGAGGAGCACCACCGCCACATCCGGCTGGGCCTCCTTCACGGCGGCCAGCACATCCATGCCGGAGAACTCGGGCATCCGCAGATCGGTGATGACGATGTCCACCGCGTTGCGGCGAACCTCCTCGACGGCCTCGCGCCCTCCGGAGGCGGGGATGACTTCATGCCCGGCGCGCCGCAGGGCACGGGCGAGGGTCTCGCGTTGGCGATCCTCGTCGTCCGCGACGACGATCACCCCTTTCCTCAAGAGCGGGCCTTCCCGGCCGGAAAGTGTGCGATGAACCGCGCGCCGCCTTCGGCGTTATCGTCCAGACGCACCCCTCCGCCCATGGCGGCGGCGAGCTGGGAGGCGAGGCTCAAGCCCACGCCGCTACCCGAGGCCTTCGTGCTGAAGTAGAGGTCGAAGATGCGCTCGCGCAGCTCCGGCGGGACGCCGGGCCCCTGGTCCTCCACGACGATTTCGACATCCGGGCCGGAGCGGCGCACCCGGACCTTCACCCAGCCATCCGGCGGCGAGGCCTCCATCGCGTTGCGGAGCAGGTTGTCCACGACCTGCTTGAGAAAATCGGAGTCGAGCTCCGCTGCGGCGGGTGCGGTCTCCACATCCAGACCGACCCCGGCGGCCACGAAGGAAGGGCGGATCGTATCCGCCACGGATTGAACCGTCTCCGCGACATCCAGCATGTCCGTCCGCGGCTCACGCGGCTGGGCGAACTGCAGAAACTGGAGCACGATGGCCTCGATGCGCTGGCCCTCCGAGCGGATCCCCTGGGCCTGGGCGCGGAGATCCTCCCCGATCCCGGGATCCCGGGCGATCTGTTGCGCGGTCATGGAGATCGTGTTGAGGGGATTGCGGATCTCGTGGGCCACGCTCGAGGCGAGCGCCACCATCGCGGCGAGCTTCTCGTTGCGCCGCGTCTCTTCGTTACGGACCTCCAGACGGGCCGTGGTCTCCCGGACCTCGCGGTTGAGCACCTCCCGCCGCTGCCAGTAGAGCAGGAGCCCGGAGCAGAGGGCGATGGCCGCGAGCAGCACCGCCGATCGGAGCAGCATCTGGCGCCGGTAGAGGGCGTGCGCGGTGTGAAGGGGGGTCGGATCGAGGCCCACGCGCAGGATCGCGCGGCCCACCCCCGGCAGGACGATGCCACGGGACGCCTCGAAGACGCCGCCCGGGACGATGGAGGGGATCTCGCGGGTGGCCAGGCTCCCGTCGGCGGGGAGATCGCGCAGCAGCGGATCGTCGTGCAGGGGGGGAAAAACGATGGAGCTGTCGGAGGCGGCGACGATCCCGTCCTCGTTCTGCAGGGCGATGTACTTCACCCCTCCGCCGGCGTGGATCGACTCGAGCAGGTGGCGGGCGCTGCCCCCTTCCAGGATCGTCTTGAGCGAGTCCGCGAGGATGCTCACCACCACCGCGCCGCCGCGCGGACGCGCCACGGCCACGGCGAAGCGCGTTCCCTCGTGGTAGCGGGACGGCTTGAACCCGATCCGCAGTGAGTCGGTGCGGCCCTCCAGAATGGGGAGGATGTAGTCCTTGGGATCGTGGCGGGGGCTCAGCCCCTCCTCCGGATGCAGGGCGCTGGTCACGACCCGGGTGCCCTGTTTGTCGAAGAGGTTGATGCGATTCACATGGTGGGCGATCGCCAATTGATGAACATCGTTTCTCGTCATGGCGCGGACGGAATCCTGCCGCGCGACCCACAGGGCGGTGTCGTAGAGCCGGCGCGTCAGCTCGTCCTCCCACCGGCGGTAGGCGTCGACATTGTGGGCCGTGCTTTCGAGGATGACGCCGGCGATGGATTGGGCCTGGGCCGTCATGAGCCCCTCGAGGCGCTCGTTGACCGAGCGCATCTCCATCATGGTCCCCATGGTGAAGTAGGCGCCCAGGATGATCAGGATCAGGATCACCACGAGAGCCCGGGTCGCGGTGAGGCCGGAACCGGAGGCGGGTTTGCTTGTCATGGCCCGCCAGTGTACAACTTCGGTCTTGAATCGGCATATAGGCCGTAATCACCAACGATACAAGAGATTGCGGATCTTTCGCGCGCGGGGTGCACCAAGACATTCCCCGCCGGGATGGCAGGCGGAAGAGGCGCGGCGACACCCGGTTCGGCTTGCATGGATTGATGCCGGATAGTACTGTGCCGGTGATTCGCCCCTCCCTCCAGGGCCAATAGCCGCCCAGCCAGGCCGCTGCGTTCCGGCCGCAGGAGGTGTCATGCGTTTCGCGCGAATCTCTCCCCTGCCAGCTTCCTTCCTGTCCGCATCCCGGTGGATCCTCATCCCGCTCCTGCTCGCCGTCACGGCGCCGGGGTGCGGAGACGACACGGAGGTATCCGTCGTGGTGGATGTGGAGCCGGCCACGGCCATGCTGCAGGTCGGCCAGTCGCGCCAGTTCGCCGCCACGGTGACGGGAGCCGAGGACGCGGCAGTCTCCTGGGCCGTGGACGGAGGAGCCGCCAACGGCGGCATCACCGCCTCCGGCCTGTACACCGCTCCCGCGGCCGTTCCGGCCCCCGCGGCGGTGACGATCCGGGCGACCAGTCAGGTGGACGCGAGCCGCAGCGGGACGGCGGTGGTGACGGTGGTGACCGCGGGCGCGGCTCCGGCGGACTGTGTTCTGGTGCCGGCGGGGTCCTTCGTCATGGGGGACGGCAGTGAGGCCTCGACCTGCGGATCCAGCGAGATGCCGGTCACGCTGACCGAGTCGTTCTACCTGGGCCAGACCGAGGTGACGAACCAGCAGTACCTCCAGCTCGTCCAGTGGGCCTACGACCGGGGCTATGTCACGGCGACGGCCTACTCGGTCGAGGATGCCATGGGAAGCGGCGAGACGCTGATCGACCTCGACGACAGGGACTGTGAGCTGGAGTTCTTCTGGGGCGAGTTCCGTCTGCGCGACGCGAGGCATGGGATCAACCCGAACCACCCGGTCAAGCAGGTGACCTGGTACGGGGCGGTCGCCTATTGCGACTGGCGGAACCTCAAGGAAGGGCTCACCCAGGCCTACGACCACGAGACATGGCTCTGCAACGGGGGAGATCCCTATCGCGCGACGGGCTACCGCCTGCCGACGGAGGCGGAGTGGGAGTATGCTGCGCAATACGACGACGAGAGGATCTATCCCTGGGGGGACGGATCTCCCGGTTGTGACCTGGCGAACTACGGGGCCTGCGGCCTCGGCTGGACGGCGCCGGTGGGGAGCAGGTCCGCGGGACCTGACAAGCTCATCGGCGGCAAGGGTCTCTTCGACATGGCCGGCAATGTCTGGGAGTGGTGCAACGACTGGCACCAGTGCCCGGCAATGCCCGACGCCGCGGACCCGGCAGGGCCCGCGGGGAGCGAGGACGGTCGCGTCGTGCGTGGCGGCTCGTGGAACTACGGGCAGATCGGTTACCTGCGCTGCGCGAACCGCGGCGTGAGCGGTCCGAACGGCAGAACCAACAACCTGGGGTTCCGGGTCGCCAGGAGCGTCGGTTCCTGAGCTAAGATCCCGGTTCCCCCTCTTTGCGGCTCACCAGCCAAGAAAGCAGGCTTCACCCGTGAGCGAGACCAAACCCGGATTCGCGGCGCAGATCAGGAGCTACCCGAAGACCTTCTGGGTGGCCAACACCATGGAGATCTTCGAGCGGATGTCCTGGTATGGCTGGTTCACGGTCATGGCCGTCTATGTGACGGGCAGTGTGGCCACCGGGGGGCTCGGGTTCTCCACCGAACTGCGGGGCACCCTGCAGGCGATCATCCCCTTCTTCCTCTATCTCCTGCCCGTGCTCACCGGGGCACTGGCCGACCGGTACGGCTTCAAGAGGATGTTCGTCATCGCGTTCCTGATCATGATCGTCTCCTACTACCTGCTCGGCCAGTTCCACGCGCTTCCCGGGTTCGTCATGGCGTTCACCTTCGTGGCCGTCGGCGCGGCCATCTTCAAGCCGGTGGTGGTGGGCACGGTGGCCCGCGTGACCGACGACTCGAACTCCGCCACCGCGTTCGGGATCTTCTACATGATGGTGAACATCGGCGGTTTCCTCGGCCCGATCGTGGCCGGGGTCGTCCGCGGGTGGGGCTGGGAGTATGTCTTCGTCGCCTGCAGCGCCTGGGCGATCGTCAACCTGATCCTGGTGCTGGTCTTCTACAAGGAGCCCCCATCCACCGGGGACAAGAGGACCCTGCGCAAGGTCCTCGACGGACTGGTGGAGGTGCTGGGCAACATCCGCTTCTTCATCACGGTGGGGGTGGTTCTGGTCGGGCTGGTTCTGGCCAGCGTCTTCAACAGCCTGGAGTTCCCCTGGTTCTCCTGGGGCTGGACCTGGGTCCTGCTGGCGGCGTGGGTGATCGTAAACATCCTCTACGACCGCATCCT
>CAZWKH010000051.1:0-8381 GCA_964633885.1 uncultured bacterium
CCCTGAGGCCCTCCTTGATGTTCTCGGGCGTGAGGGCGCCGTGGCCGCGGAGCTTGCGGAAGACATCGTCGAACTTGGAGGAGATGGATTCGAACATGGGGGGATTGTAGCGGAGAAGGCCGGACGGCGGGGTAGATCTCATTCTTGAGACCATGTTCAACAATCTTGTCTTATACCGCACTCTGCCCTATCGTCCGGACCACTCTGGACAGGAGGCTGTGCGATGCCCGCACTCGGCGTTCCCGTTCCGGCTCGTCGGTGGTTCTCCCGCGCAATCCTCGCCGCGACCGTTGTCGCGATCTGTGGAACCGGAGACGCCGCGTCGGCCCCCCCCTCCCCGGACACCGCTCCCGTCGTCTGCCTCTCGAGCCGCGTGGCCATCGAGGTGAAGGACGGCGGATCCTCTGCGGTCCGCCGCGAAGAGCGGATCTACGCCGTGCGCAGTCTCGGCGAGGAGGCCGACGCCCTCCGGGGGATCGGGGTGGTGAGATCCTTCGAGTCCCATCCGGTGTCGGTCGAGGCCACCGTGACGGGGTCGAAGGGGATCCGCCTGGTCAGGCGGCTTGACGAGTTCCTGGACCTCCCCTTTCTGACCCTGGGCTCCTTCGTCTCCGACGCGCGCCTGCTCACGACGGCGCTCCCTCCCTTGCGGGAAGGGGACACCCTGCGTGTGCGCGAGGAGACCCGCCTCGACCCCTTCCTCGGCTTCCCGCTCTTCACCCTGGGAGAGCCGCTCCATCCCACGATGGAGGCCCTGTACGAGGTCTCCATCGACGCGGATCTCCAGCCCCGTTATCGCGTCTTCTCCGGTGCCGGCGAACCGGAGGAGCGGCGCAAGGGGAGCAGGGTGATCTGGATCTGGCGCGCCGGTCCCCTGGTCCCTCCGGAGGAAGAGGAGCTGAGTCCTCCCGCGGAAGACCTCCTCCCCACCGTGAGCGTGGGGCTCGAGCGCATGGCCTGGGGGCCCTGCGGAACCTGGGAAGAGCTGGCGGCCAGCTACGAGAGCAGGCTTCCGGAAAAGACCTTCGCGCCGGTGGAGGAAAGCCTGGCCTCGGACTGGAGCGAGGAGGGACTGTCCACGGCGGAGAAGATCCTCGGCCGGGTCCAGTCGAACATCCGTTATGTGGCCATCGAGCTCGGACCTGGGGGCAAGATCCCCCATGCCGCCGACGAGGTGCTGCGCCGCCGCTACGGCGACTGCAAGGACATGGCCACCCTCGCCCTGACCTGCTTGCGCCGTGCCGGCGAGGAGGGCTCGCTGGCCATCGTGCGCACCCGTCCCCCCTCCGGATGCAGGGTCGATCCACTGCCCACCCTCAACTACTTCAACCACGCCATCGCCTGCACCGGACCCGCGGAGGATCCGTCCTGGCTCGACGCCACCGCCCGCTGCGGCACCGTCCGCAGGCCGCGCCCCGACATCCAGGGCGCACCCGCTCTGGTCGTGAGCGGCCCCGCCCGCGGCTTCCACCGGATCCCCTGGACGGCGGCGGCCGAGAACCGCACGGGGAGAACCCTGCGGCTCGTCGAGGATGCCTCCGGCTGGTGGACCGCGGAGGTGACCCTCGCCATGACCGGCGCCCGCGCGCAGAGCGTGAACCGCTACCTGCAGGAGGGCGGCGAAGCGGCCGAGGTGATCGCCGGCCACCTGAAGCGGGTCGGCCTGGATCCCATAGCTCCGGTGGAGGCGTCGCAGATCTCTCTCGGCGGCGGCCGGCCCGATTCCCTGCGGATCCACTGCGCCCTTCCCATCGCCGACCCCACGACCAGGACGGGAGCGCGCTTCGCCCTCAGACCACCGTGGGATTCGGACCCCGCACCTCTCCATGTCTTCAAGACCCGCGAACGCAAGTCCGATGTCTGCTGGTCCTCCCTGGAAACCATCCTGGACACCCTGGAGGTGCGCGCCGAGCGGCTCCGCTTCGACGCGCTCCCCGACAGCGGCTGGACCCTCGCCGCAGAGGGGGTCGAGGTCTCGATGCGGTCGGAGCCCCTCACGAACGGGTGCCGCCTGACCCGATCCGTCATCGTCTCGCAGCCCGTCTTCCCGATCGCCCGTTGGGAAGAAGGCCGCGATTTGCGAAGGAGGATGATCCGATGGTGCACGAGCGAGATCTCCGCCGCGCTTCCCTGACCGCGGCTCTCCTGCTCCTCGCGGCCGCGATCCCGGCCGCGGCGATCGCCAAACCACAACCGAGCTACGCCCTCTGGGAGACCAAGTGGGGAGAGCTCAGGGCGGGCCATCCCGAGGACCCGGCGCTCATCCTGGATCAAGACACGGAGTACGAGGTGCTCACCGCGGACTACGCGCCTCCGGTCACAAACGGCAGGACCGCGATCACCATGGCGGTCTTCGATGTGGGCCGGGCCGAGGAGTTTCTGAACCGCGAGTTCACGATCCCCCCCGGCGCCAAGGTCAAGGAAGTCTGGGCCTGGTCGCACGAGCTGGGCGCCTCCGAGGTGTCCTGGGCCCAGGAGAAGGACTTCAACAGGGTGGCGCTGGTCGGAGGGTGGAAGCAGGTCCGCGTCTCGATCCCCGGGCTGAGCAAGGCGGGCATGTGCGGGGTGGGCATCCACACCCAGATCGACGGGCTTCCCTATGTGGCCGAGGACTTCAAGAGCGGGCTCCCGCTCCTGCGCGGCGAAGTACGCATGGTCTTTCCCCGCATCGGAAAGCTCGACTTCGACGAGACCACCGAGCTTATCGACCGCATCTACACCCCGATCATCCTCGGTCCGGTGGAGGAGATCCCGCCTGCCGTGACGCACCAGGGCTACTCCCGGGTCTATCGCGTCAAGGACATCGCGCCGCGCCCCCGGGAGGGTCTGACCGCGGCCGCCGACCTCCCGCGGGCCGAGATCCAGCTCGTGCCGAGCTGGCTCAAATGGAAGGCATGGATCGAGTACTACGACGAGACCCTGCGGGCCGTCCCTCCCCCCAAGTCCCTGGTGAAGGCGGCGCAGGACACCCTCTCCGGCGCCGCTCCGCTCGACATCGTGCGGGCCGTGGCCCGGTTCGTGGATGACCCCGCGCAGTTCCGGCTCCTCGGGTCGGCCCGCTCCGCGAACTTCTCCTTCCCGGAGTTGCAGAAGGTCATCGACAAGAAGGAGGGCGACGCCTTCGACAAGGCGGTGCTCGCCCATGCCGTCTTGCGGGGCCTCAAGGTGGAGAGCCACCTGGTCTTCGCCGCGTCCAGGTTCCGCACCCTTTTCGACGGACGGATCCCCGACCCCCATCTCCTGGACGGCGTTCTGCTGTGGATCCCGGCCCTGTCTGCGGACTTCGTCTGGGATGTCGCCGACCGCTCCGTCCCGCTGGGAGAAGCGGGCGCCGATCTCTATCCGGTCATGGTGGTCTGCGATCCCGATGCCTCGTCCTACGACCGCCAGTTCCCGCTGAGCGGGGCGGGGCTGAGCGAGGAGAGATCGCTCGATCTGGCCCTCGACGAGGACGGCGCCCTGAGCGGCGAGCTCTCCTGCCGCTTCGCGGGCTGGCCGATGATCGACGAGATGGATCCCTGGAGGACCGGCCAGGATCTCACCGCGCTTCTGCAGGAGGAATGTCCGCGGGGGGCCAAGGCCGACTCCGCGCGATGGGTCGGGATGGACGGCGCCTCGGTGCGGTGCACGCCGGAGATGCCGGCGATCCTCTCCTGCCGCCTGTCCGCCGAGGCCGTCCCTCATGGGGACAACGGGTGGGAAATCAAACCATTCTATCGATCGCTGCCGGGACCGCTGGCGTCCATCCATCCCGACAGCCGCCTCTATCCGGTTCTCCTGCATCGCAGGGTCGAGGTCGCCGAGTCCACGCTGCTCCGCCTGGACGGTCCGCAGGCAGAGGCCCTGCCGGCCAGGGTGCGGCTCGACAACAAGGCGGGGATGTTCGAGTGCTCCTGGGAGCGCAGGGCCGAGGGCGTGCTGGCGCAGAGGAGGCTGAGGATTCCCGCCCAGCGTGCCGCGGGGCCGCAGCTCAACGACCTCCTAGCCCTGTGCAGGGCGTGGCTGGATTCCCGGAACAGCGCGCTGCTGGTGGAGTAGAGCCCCGGACCGGATCAGGGCCTCACGGCATCAGGACCAACCTCGACGCGGCTGCCCTCCCCGGGGCCGAGAGCCGGATCATGTACACCCCCGCCGCGGCGCGGGCTCCGCGCGCATCCGTGCCGTCCCAGATCCGCTCATGCCTTCCGGCCGGAAGAACCCCCTCGGCCAGAATCGCCACCCGCCGCCCCCCGGCGTCGAAGACCGCCACCGTCACGGGCTCCGCGCGATCGAGGGTGAAGGCCACCCGCGTGGAAGGCGTCGAGGGGTTGGGCTCCACCCGCAGGGAGAGCCCGGGCGCGACGGCGGGATCGGGAGATTCCGGAGCCGCCACCGGGTTCTCGGTGCGGTACACCCCGCCGCCGTTGAGACCCGCATACAGGTCTTCGCCCCCCGCAGCCACCGCCCGCACGGCGAGCCAGGATTTGAGACCGCTGTTCTCGTTCTCCCAGTTCGCCCCCCCATCCGGGGAGACATAGAGCGCGCCCCAGCTTCCCGCGTAGAGCTGCCCCCCCACTGCGGTCAGACAGAACACCGTGCCGCTCGTCATCCCGGTGGCGTCCCACTGCTCTGTGCCCGGGTTCCACCGGCACACCCCGGCGCCGTCGAGACCGACGAAGAGGCTGCCGTTGCCGACCGCCAGGCACCAGGGGTTGAGCTCCGGCAACCCGCCGTTCATCGCAGCCCAGGTGCTGCCGCCGTCCACGAGCCGGTAGACGCCGTTGTTCAGGAGCGCGGCATAGGTGACGCCGCCGAGCCTCGCCACCCCGGCCACGATGGCGTCGGGCAGCCCCGAACCCAGCTGGGCCCAGGTCACCCCTCCGTCCCCCGAAAACCGCACCGTTCCGCCGTAGGTGCCCGCGTAGAGCGCCGCGCCGTCCACGCAGAGGCTGAACACGCCGTGGCCGTCGAGTCCGATGTGGCTCCAGGACAGGCCCTGGTCGGTGGACTTGTACACCCCGATCCAGGTGCCGGCGAAGACTCCGCTCGCGTCGGCGGCCATGCAGTGGACGAACACCTCGTCGAGGCCGTCGATGGACAGCGTCCAGTCGGCGCCCTGGTCGTCGGAACGATAGATGCCGCCGCCGAAGGTGCCGACATAGACTTGCGTGTCGTCGGTCACGATGGAGGTCACGAAGGGCGCGTTCATGCCGTCCACCCTCTGCGACCAGGTGTCGCTCGCGAGGTCCAGCTCGAAGGCCCCGCCCCCATAGGTGCCCGCGTAGGGTGTGACGCCTCGGCGGGTCATCTCCCGGACATCCCTGTTCCAGAGCCCTTCGCGCACGGGGTTCCAGTACCAGCCGAAAGGATCACAGCGGAACACGCCGCCCCCCATGATCCCGGCGTAGAGAGCCTGGTCGGACTCGAGGACCACGTCCACCTGGGTCTCGATCCCGTCGCTCAGCGCGGCCCAGGATGAGTCCGCGCAGTCGAGGCGATGGGGGCCTCCCGAGTGGGTGGCCAGGAAGAGATCGGTGGCGGTGGGACAGAGCTTCTGCTGGCCCGTCACGGCGGGCAGGCCGTCGTTCCATGCCTGCCAGACGAGGGTCGTGGGATCCAGGCGATAAACCCCCTCGTCCATCATTGCGTAGAGGATCGGGCCGCGCAGGGCGAGACTCTTCACCCAGGCCCCCGTCGGCAGCCCGCTGTCGATGGCCGTCCAGGAGGCGCCGCCGTCCTCGGAGCGGCACACGCCGAAGTTCCCTCCGGCATAGACGCGGCTCCCGAAGCGGCAGGCGGCCAGAGCCTGGACGATCGGATAGCCCTCGTCGGGGATCGGCCCGGCCGGCTCCCAGGTCTCGCCATCGTTGAGCGAAAGGCACACACCGCCGCCCCAGGTGCCCAGGTAAACGACGGAGGCGCTCGCCGCCAGCGACGGCACGGTGTAGTTGCAGCAGGGCCAGAGGGGGGCCAGGTCCGCTTCCTGCCAGGTGAGGCCCCCGTCCGTGGAGCGGAAGAGACCGCCGGAGTCTGTGCCCAGGAGCAGCGTGCCGGCGGGGGTGGTGATGAAGCTGTAGACCACTGCGCCCGCGGGTCCGCTGGTCCAGCTCCAAGTCAGGCTCTGGGCGCCGAGAGGCTTCGCGGGAATGAGGATGAGCACCAGGAGCAACAGAAGAGCGACGAGAGCCCGCAGCATGGCACGCACCTCCGAGGGATCTGGAGGCATGACCGGGGGGCGGGAGTTACGGATGCAGGATGACTGGGCTCCATTTTAGCACCAGGTGCGCGGCTCGGGGCGGGGTATGATACCGGCTCGCGCCGGGGTCCCCGGCATGGAGGCAGCCCATGGCCATCCCGCTTCGCGACATCCAATCGCGCAAGACATTCCCGGTAGTGACCATCGCGATGGTCGTCGCCAACATGGCCGCGTTCCTGTACGAGCTCTCGCTCGGCGAACGATTGAACGGCGTGCTCCAGCAGATCGCCTTCGTTCCCGCGGTGTACAACGAGCCGGGCAACTTCGCCGGGGACAACCGCTCCATCCTCGTCTCCATGTTCCTGCACGGAGGCTGGGCGCACCTCCTCGGCAACATGCTCTATCTCTGGATCTTCGGCGACAATGTGGAGGACCGGCTGGGCCACCTCAAGTTCCTGGTCTTCTACCTCGGCTGCGGCTGGGTGGCCACCCTGGCCCATGGCTGGACGAACCCGGAGTCCATGATTCCGGCCATCGGAGCGAGCGGGGCCATCGCCGGTGTGCTCGGCGCCTACCTCGTGATGTTCCCCCACGCGCGGGTCCTCACCCTCATCCCCATGGGCTTCGTCCTGCGCCTGGCCGAGCTGCCCGCCATCATCGTGCTCGGCTTGTGGTTCGTGCTGCAGCTCTTCAGCGGGGTCGCGTCTCTGGGCGTGCGGACCGCCGAGGGTGGCGGGGTGGCCTGGTGGGCGCATATCGGCGGGTTCGCGGCGGGGCTCCTGGTGGGACTGGCCGCGCGCGCGCTGCGCCTCGGTGCGCGCCCGCGATACAGGTAGGCGGCGGCGAAGGCCGAAGCGGGCCTAGGTCCGGCGGCCTTCGGTGTAGATCCGGTAGCAGGCCAGGAAGAGCGCCAGGGCGGCCGGCCCGAGCAGGAGTCCCAGGAACCCGAAGGCGCGCAGGCCCCCCAGGATCGCGAGAAAGAGCCAGAGCACGGGGAGCTTCACCTCGCGTCCGATGAGATAGGGGCGCAGGAAGTTGTCCACGAGGCTCACCACCAGCGCTCCCCAGATCATCAGGCCGATGCCCGCTCCCACGCGGCCGGTGATGAGGAGGGCGATCGCCGCGGGAAGCCAGACCGCCACCGGCCCCACGAAGGGGATCAGCGCGGCGATGAAGGTGATCAGGCTTAGGAGCACCGGCGCGGGCACGCCCACGAACCAGAAGGCCCCCCCGGCCAGGGCGGCCTGGATGGCCGCGGTGATGAGCACGCCGCGGAAGACGGCGTTGATCGTGTCCCCGGCGATCTTGAGCAGCGACTTCGCGTGCTCCGGCTCAAGCGGCAACCCGGCTTCGAGCAGACGGAGCCAGCCTGGTCCGTGGCGCAGGAAGAAAAAGTAGGTGAGAACGGTCACGGCGATGCCGATCGCGGTGCCCGGGGCGTTGCGACCGATGGCCATCAACTGGGTCTGGGCCAGCTCCCCGAGCCCCGACACCGCCTCCCGCAGCGCCGCCTCGATGCCCTGCGCCCCCAGGCTCATCTGATCCGGGAAGATCCAGCTCGCGACGGGCCGCAACCGCGAGCCCTCCAGCCAGGCGGCGACGCGGCGGAAGCTGTCCTCTCCCAGATACTCGCGCACCGAGGGCCAAAGGGTGTTGACCTCGACAAGGAAGGTGTTCACGAGGAGCGCGAGGGGCAGGGCGAAGATGGCCAGGGTGAGGACCGTCGAGAGGAACGCGGCGAGAGCGGCGCGCCCGCGCACCCAGCCCAGGATCGTCCGGTGAACGGGGTAGAAGAGGGTGGCCAGGGCCGAGGCCCACAGCAGAGGGCGGATCACCGGGGCGTAGATGACGACGAGGAGAACGAAGAGCGCGAGCACGATGGCGCCGAACCCCAGGGCCAGGGCGTGGCGGCGGAGTTCCCCGACGCCGGACAGCGGAGCTTCCGGGCGGGTGCCGCGATCCTCCGGGAGGGGAGCTTCGTTCATGGCGGACCGCAGTATACGGCTTCGCCGCCGCGGCCGCGACCGGGCGGAGGGGCCTCGGCGGGCCCCGCAAAGGGGGGTGCAAAACCCAAGGGGCAGGAGTATGACTCTGCCCGGATGCGGCGATGCAGGAGCCTCGGCCGGTCCTCTCCGGCCGGGCCATCCCGCAGACCGGCAACCAAGGAGGGTGTTCCATGTCCAAGGTTCCGCTGTCCGGCCGTCTC
>CAZWKH010000051.1:8391-11264 GCA_964633885.1 uncultured bacterium
CGGCACCTTCTGGCTCGTCCTGGGTGGTTGCGGGAGCGCCGTGCTCGCCGCCGCCTTCCCGAATCTGGGGATCGGGCTTCTCGGCGTTTCCCTGGCCTTCGGTCTGACCGTGCTCACCATGGCCTATGCCATCGGGCATATCTCGGGGTGCCATCTCAACCCGGCGGTCTCCTTCGGCCTCTGGACCGGGAAGCGCTTTCCGGGCTCCGAACTGGTCCCCTACATCCTGGTCCAGGTCCTGGGCGCGATCGCGGCCGCCGCGGTGCTCTTCGTGATCGCGGGAGGCAAGCCCGGTTTCGACGCCGTGGCCTCCGGGTTCGCGTCGAACGGGTTCGGCGACCGCTCGCCCGGCGGCTACACGCTGCTCGCAGCACTGGTCTGCGAGGTCGTGATGACCTTCATGTTCCTGTTCGTCATCCTCGGCTCCACGGACGCCCGTGCGCCGGCGGGGTTCGCGCCCATCGCGATCGGCCTGTGCCTCACGCTCATCCACCTGATCAGCATCCCGGTCACCAACACCTCGGTGAACCCGGCGCGCAGCACCGGACCCGCGCTCTTCGCGGGAGGAGCGGCCCTCGAGCAGCTCTGGCTCTTCTGGCTCGCGCCCATCCTCGGCGGGATCCTCGCAGGGATCTTCTATCGCTCCACCATGGAAGCGAAGGGGAAGTAAACGGTCGCGGATGAGCTATAATCAGGCGTAGCAAACGCGGCGATCCGACCTTCAGGCCGCGGGCCCGCGGGGGCCCGCGGCGGCTTTGCCCGCTCGGTTTCAGCACCAATTTGGGGGGAATCACCCATGCGACCCGCACCCTTGTTCCTCGGCACGATCGTCCTGCTCGGTTCGCTCGCCCTGTCCCTGTCCGCAGCCGGCGCCGGCAAGCCCTGCCCGCCGGCCAAGAGCCGCGCCGCCGGCGGCGACCCGGCTCCGCCCGCCCGCTTCGCCCCGCCGGAGGCGCCGGCCTCCCTCTACGCGCCGGAGGTCCCCCTGTCCGAGGCCGGGAGCTGGGATGTGACCCCGCGCCTCTCGCGGCGGCTGGTCCAGGTCTCCCCCGGCGTCTTCGCCGCGGTCAAGGGAGAGCACGAGCGCCGCCATGTGCGGGTGGCCCGCTGGATCAGGAGCCTGAAGGGCGACCCGCGCGAGGTCTTCCAGCGTGAGGGCATGCCCGTCTATCGCCATCGCGAGCTCGCCGACAACCACCTCTTCGAGTACTGGACCTATCCGGAGCGGAACCTGACCTTCGTGTTCGAGAAGGATCGGCTGCTCCGAACCCAGCCCTTCTAGCCGATCCGGAACTCTGGCGTTCCCCACGCGGGTCCTCTACCATGACCGGCGCGCGCGACCGGCGCGCGCCGGTTTCGCGTTCCCCGGAGGATCCTCATGCCGCTCAACCTGGAGCTTCGGGAGGTCCGCAAGGCCTTCGACCGCTTCCTCGCCGTGGACGGGGTCTCGCTCAGGGTGCCGGAGGGGACCGTCTTCGGCCTCCTCGGCCCCAACGGCGCGGGCAAGACCACCACGATCCGCATGATCATGAACATCATCGCCCCGGACTCGGGCGAGGTGCTCTTCTTCGAACGGCCCCGCAAGGAGGCCGACATGCACCGGATCGGCTACCTTCCCGAGGAGCGCGGCCTCTACCGCAAGATGACGGTGGCGGAGCACCTCCTCTACTTCGGCGAGCTCCACGGCCTGAAACGGGCGGAGCTGCGCCCGCGTATCACCAGCTGGCTGGAGAGGCTCGAACTGGCGGCCTGGACGCACCGCAAGGTCGAGGAACTGTCCAAGGGGATGCAGCAGAAGATCCAGCTCGCGGCCACCCTCATCCACGATCCGGCCATCGTGATCCTGGACGAGCCGTTTTCCGGCCTCGACCCCATCAACCAGCAGCTCTTCAAGGATCTGCTCGCCGAGTACAAGGCGGCCGGCAAGAGCATCCTCTTCTCCACCCACATCATGGAACAGGCCGAGAAGCTCTGCGATCATGTCTGCCTCATCTCGCGCGGCAAGGCGATCCTGGACGGGGAGCTCAAGGCCATCAAGCAGGAGTGGGGCGGCAACGCCTACATGCTCGCCGGGGAGACGGACCTGGAGCGGCTCAAGGCGACGCCCGGGGTGCGGGACGCGATCCCGCGCGAGGGCTCGGTGAAGCTCCTGCTCGATCCGGGCGCCGGGGGGCCGGAAGTGCTGCGGGAGATCGTGGCGTTCTCGCAGGTGCAGGAGTTCCGCTCGGAGGAGCCCAGCCTCGAGGAGATCTTCATCAAGGCGGTGCAGGATGCGCGTTGACATGATCCGGGTCATTGCCCGGCGGGAGTTCCTGGTCCATGTGAAGACCAAGGGGTTCTGGATCGGCACCGTGGCCATGCCCCTGTTCATCCTCGCCATGGGGGTCCTCCCCACCCTCGTCATGACCAAGACCCGGACGGTGCACCGGATGGTGGTGGTGGACGAGACGGGCGCGCTGGGTGCCGAGCTGGCCCGCCGCCTGAACGAACGCACCACCCAGGGCCGCAAGGCGGTGGGGTTCGAGGCCGCGCTGCGCCCCGCACAGAGCGACGCCGCCGCCCAGCAGGCCGCCCTGGACCACGAGGTCCTCGAGGGAACGGTCGATTCCTGGGTCTGGATCGCCGAGGAGGATTTCCGGGACGGCCGGGTGGAGTACCACGCCGAGAGCGTCTCCAACTTCGCCACCCAGGAAGTCCTGGAGGACGCGCTCTCCATCCTGGTGCGCCGGCACCGCCTTGTGGAGGCAGGATACGACCCGGACCAGATCCAGGGGCTCGAGGGATCGGTGAAGCTGAGCACGGTGCGGGTCAGCGAGAGCGGGAGCCGCGAGGAAGGTGCGGCCGCGAGCTTCATCCTGGCCTATGCGCTCTTC
>CAZWKH010000052.1:0-11112 GCA_964633885.1 uncultured bacterium
CCCCGCCTGCCATGCGGAACGAAGTACACGGCGAGACTGATCCCGCCCGCGAGCAGGCCGGCCATCCGCTCCCGGTGAGGCCGCCTCTTCGCCCAGAGCCAGGCCAGGCCCCCGGCCACCACCACGGCCAGGGTCTTGTTGTCCGTCCAGTCCTCACCGAAGGGCCAACCCGTCCAGTAGGCGCCGAAGGAGAGCTTCTGCACGATCGGCCCCAGGAGAAGTCCCCCGGGGACGAGGAACGCGAGGATCCAGGGGATGAAGCGGGCCGGCCGCGCCTCGTTCACCACGCCACCCAGGCCCGCACGGATCGCGAAGAGGAGCGAGATGAACATGCACAGGATATGGGGAAGGAGGACGGCCGCCGGCACATCCCCGCGGTAGCGGATGACGGCCGCCCCATCGCGCGGAAAGGTGGCTTCCGCCTCGCCTCGGCGCAGCCGCACCGAGTACTCGAGCTTGGCCGCGGGCGGCTGGTGCGGGAGCTCCGCGATCAGCTTGCCGTCCTGCCGCTCCATCGTGATGTGGGTCCAGGGGTCCCGGGTCGGATAGCGCCGCCACTCGATCTCACCGGCCACGGTCCCCGGCGCCTCCAGGGAGATCCTCGCCCCACCCTCTCCAGGATGCGAGCGCGGAAGCTCGCCGCGCACCCATGCCCCCCCGAGGGTCACATCCACCGGGACAGGCCAGGACGGCCCGGTGCGCCGCTGGTACCCGCCCACGACCACGGTGAGGACCAGCGCCGCCAGAAGGAGCAGGAACCTCGCCGACCAACCGCCCGATTTCCGTCCCACGCCGGATCCTCCTCCCCGTCGCAAGCCCGTCCCCCTCATGGGAGGGCGGGCCGGTCTCACTTGCCCCCCGCCAGCAACGCGCGCTCCACCTCGGGGAGCCCATGCACCTCGTCGTAACGGCCCCACTTGGGCCGATAGACATACTCGGGGGGCGCGCCGGCGTCCAGTCGTTCGCGCAGAGGAGCCAGGATCTCCTCCGCGAGGCGGGGCGCGCCGGCCGAGGTCTGGGCCCGCGCCCAGATGATCCGGGCGAGATCGCACCAGGGGCCGAGTTCCAGCGCCCGAGCCGCCGAGACCCCCGACGCTGCGGGGTCACCCTGCTCGAGCTGCGCCCAGGCGAGCAGGGCGAGGGCCGTGGGATCCTCCGGATCGAGGAGCAGGGCCGCGTCCACCTGTTCGCGCGCGCGGACGATCTCCCCTGCGCGCAGGAGGTCTCGCGCGAAGTCGGCGCGCAGATCCACCACTCCCGTGCGCAGGCGCATGGCCTCCTCGTAGCGGAGCCAGGCCTCCTCCCACCGGCCCTCCAGAGCCAGAGCCGCGGCTAGACCCCAGAGACCCTCCGGGCTGTCGGCCTGGTAGCCGAGCACCGCTTCATAGGCCAGCTGCGATCGGGCTCCATCCCCGAGGATCCAGAAGAGCCGGCCCCGTTCGAGGTCGATCAGGTAGCGCTCCTCGGCGCGCACCGCCGGACGCGCCGCTTCGAGGGCGGCGATGGCCGCATCCAGACCCTTTCCGCCATGCCAGAGCGCGCTCGCGTGGCGCAGCGCCAGGGCCGCGCTCGCCGGGTTGGCCAGAGCGGCAGCCTCTGCGGCGTCCAGCGCCTCCGCGGTCTCTCCCCCCACCTGTCGCGCGTAGATCAGGGACGCGGTGGCGGTCTCCTCTCCCGGCAGGCGGTCCAGGGCCAGACGGTAGGAGGCGATGGCTTGCCCGGCATGGCCGCGGGTCAGCTCGTCGTCCCCCCGGTTGGTGAATCCCACCGCGAAGCAGCTCTCCACATCGGCGGGTGCCATGAGCGACTCGACCAGGACGCGCAGGGCGGGGTCGCGCGCGTCGAGGCGCTCCCGCAGAATGTCGCGGGTGTCGTAGGCGTCGCGCCGCGGCGACTCGAGAGCGTTCGCCCCTTCCGCGAAGTACTCCCAGACGCTTCCCGCCGCGTACCGGGAGAGGAACGCGTCCCCACCGGCCTCCTCCCGCTCCTTGGTGCGCCGGTAGAGCTCCTGGATGGAGCGCTTCTGCGCCGCGGTGAGCACGCCGTGCACCTGATGGGTCAGCTCGTGGAGCACGGTGTTGTAGCGGTTGAGCACCGTGCGTTCGACATCCTCCACCCCGGTCACGGTGTTGTACCCGCCGCACCCCCGCACATCGTCCCAGAGGCGGGAGTCGTAATGGATGCGCTGATCGCGCAACAGCTCCTGCCCGGGAGTCTCGGAGAGAAGCTCGTGGAGCGGCTTGATGTAGTAGGTCGAGCCCGAGGCGATGAGCACGGGAAGATAGGCTTTCCACGGGGCAATGGAGATCGCCACCTGCTTGCGGTGGCGCGGGCTCAGAGCGCGCCAGTTGGTCACGAAGCTGTCGATCCCGGCCACCTCGGGCATCGGCCGGGCGGCAAACCGCGCCTCGTAGGCGGGACGGTGGACCTCGATGCCCAGCCGCTCCGCCTCCAACGACTTGGCGAGCCCGTTGTGGGCACGGCCGTACTCGGGGCAGACGGCGAGCGCCCCGGTGAACCGGGCGCGGGCATCGGCGAGCCTTCCCTCGGCGAAGTCGAGCGAGCCCAGCCGCACGAGGACATCCGCCCAACCCGGATGCGCCGCGCGCAGCTCCTCATGGTCCCGGCGCGCCATGTCGGGCTTGCCCGCTGCCAGGAGCGCGTCGGCCTGCCGCATGGCCTGAAGGCCGGCGGCATCGGCGAAGGCCTCCGGGTAGGCGGCGAAGAGCTGGGTGTAGCTCTTGCGCGCGTAGCCGTTGCCGAGCATGTAGTGGGCGCGCTCGTGGAAGGGATCGACGGCCACGGCCAGCTCGCAGGCCTCGATCGCCTCGTCGGTGCGGCCCAGACGGATGAGCGTCTCCGCGAGGAGCTCGAGGAGATCGGCATCGGGAGCGCTGCGCGGGAGGGCTCTCTCCAGGTGGGCCAGGGACGCGTCGAAGTCGCGCAGCTCGTAGGCGGCCTTGCCCAGGCCCTGGTACGCCGCGGCGCTGTCGGCGGCGGTGCGCGCCTTCTCCAGCGCCTCTGCGTAGTGCGCCGAGGACCCGGCGTGATCCAGAAGGAGCCCGGCGAGCCGGCCTGCCGCGATGCGGTCCGCATGGGTGAGATCCCCGGTCCGGGTCCGCTCCAGGATGGCGCGATCCGCCGCGGCGAGGTCGTCCACGAGGATCCACCAGCGGTAGAGAAGCGCGCGGGCCTCCGCGGATTGCGGAGCGCTCTCGGCGAGATCCTCCACCAGCGGCCGCAGCCGCGCGTAGTCCGCCACCGCGAAGAGAACCCGCGCGGCGAGGAGCTTGCCCGGCAGGCCCTCGGCCAGGAGATCGGGAAGGAGCCGGGCCGCCTCTTCGGGGCGGCCCGCCGCGAGGAGAAGGGGGGCGCGCTCCAGCGCGGTGCGGGAGGCGCGCGCCGAGGCCTCGGCGGCGGCCATGCGCGTGCGCACCGGCTCGAGGAGCGGGCTCGCGGCGTGGGATGCGGGGGCCAGGGCCAGAATCGCGGCGAGGGCCAGACCCCGGGCCGCGCGCGGAAGTCGATGCTTCATCACGACGGATCTCCTGCGACGAGAGGCGCGAGAGCGGGCGCGGCCCGCGCTTCGAGGGGCGGCGTCAGTATACGCGTCCGCGCCGCGGGGCGGGAGACGCCGGCCGCTCCACCCTCCCGGGCCGGCACGCGGCGCCGGCCGCTCTGCGCGCGGGGGTCAGCGGGGGGCGCTGAGCGGGTGCCCGAAGGACAGGGTCCAGAGGTCCCGCCCGTGGGATCCGTGGCCGTAGGCCACCTCGAAGGGGCCGGTGGGCAGGTCGAGCCGCAGCGCGGCCCCGTATCCCGAGCGCAGCTCGCGAAGCCTGACATGCGCCTCGCGATCCCACACCCACCCGCCGTCCAGCATGAGGCGCAGGGCCAGGGGTGCCTTGAGCGGGATGTCGTGGTGGAGGCCGCCGGCGGCGAGGTTGTTGCCGAGCAGCTCCTCCTGGTGGAACCCGATCAGGCTGCCGGGGCCACCCAGACGGAACCAGCGCGCGGCAGGCATGGCCCGGTCGTGGAGGCCCAGCCGCGCGCGGGCGCCGAGCATTCCGCCGAGCGGACCCCTGAGGGTTCCGGCCGCACGCAGGTCGTAGCGGCGGAACCGGTGATCGCCGCCGAGAATCCTCCACCCCGTCTCGAATTCGGCGGCGAGGTCGAGGCCGCCGGCCGCGCCCGCCCCGAAGCCCTCGCGCAGGTAGAGGCCGCGCAACACCACCGAGAAGTAATCCTCGCGCGACTCGGTGATCCCCTCTCTCGAGTAGGCATCCGTCTTCGTCCACTCGCGGCGGGGGGCCAGCTCCACCATCCCGAAGCGGCCGATCACGAAGCCGGTCTGCGCGAAGTCCACGCCGCCCCGCCGCAGGTGCAGGGACCCCTCCCGGGACCGTCCCTCGTAGCGGGGCAGGACATCGTTGCGGTAGGAGAGCCGGGTCCGCTGGAAGAGCCGGGCCGGGGTGAGGTAGGGCGTCTCGGCCTGGAGCGTGTAGACCTGGGTGTTCTCGTTCCCGATACCTTCGAGGAGCGCCGCGCTGCCCGTTCGCCAGATGTTGGTGTTGCGCACCCGGAGGAGGCCGCCCCAGCCGCGCTCCGTGTCCACCCGAAGGCCGATCCCCGCCCCCCAGGAGGGGCGTTCGGTGACATGCACCACCAGCTCCAGGCGCTTCGCATCCAGGGGAAGGAGCTCCATGCGCAGGGCGCGGAAGCGGCCCGTGCTGTCCAGGTTCCCGAGGCTTCGGATCGCGCGGTCCATGTCCCAGGGCTCGCCCTCGTGGATGGCCATCTCCTTGCGGATCACCTTGGCTTCGTAGTTGCGGAGCCCCTCGACGCGGATCTTCCCCACCGACTTCCCCTCGAGTCCGGCGCGCGCGCGGGCGCCGAAGGCCCTGCGCGCCTCTCCCCGCAGGGCCAGATGCTCGCGCGAGATCCCCGCCGAGTCGAGGATGGCCAGCACCCGCGGCACCGCGGCCAGCCCGGCCCGGTATCCGGCGGCGATGGCGGAGTCCGCCCGGTCGAAGGAGGCGGGGGTCATCGCTCCCAGCTCGGGGCGAATGACCAGCGCGGCATGCTCCAGCCCGCGCGCGTTGGAGAGCTGGTTCATGACCTCGTAGCTGCGCCGGGCCACGGTGAAGGGGCCCAGCGGAACGGGACCGGTCTTGAACGGCCTCGCCACATCCACGCCGACGATCACCCGCGCGCCCAGCTCATGCGCGTGGGTCACGGGGAAGTTGTCCAGCATGCCCCCGTCCACGAGAACGAAGCTGTCTGCCTCTACCGGCTCGAAGACCAGCGGCACCGCCGAGCTGGCGGTCATTGCCCGGGCGAGGCTGCCCCCGTCCAGGAAGATGAGGCGCCCGGTGCGCAGGTCGGCGGCGGCGGCGCGCAAGGGCACGCCGAGAAAATCGAAGTCCCCGCCGGCGGCGAACTCCGCGGGAAGGGTGTAGCGCGCATAGATCTCCTGCGGCCCGGCGGAGCTGGCCAGGGTCCGGTCCATCTCCAGACCCCGCTCGCCGGAGAGATAGAGGGTGAAGAGCCCCGGCCGATGCTCGCGGGCCTCTGTGACCCCGCGGTAGCGGCCGCTGCGCTCGCCCGAGAAGAGCGCATTCCAGTCGAGGACGCGGGTGAGCTCCTCGATCTCCTGCGGGGAGTAGCCCGAGGCATAGAGCGCGCCGACCACCGCACCCATGCTGCACCCGACGAGCAGGTCCGGCGCGATGCGAGCTTCCTCGAAAGCACGGAGCACGCCGACATAGGCCAGCCCGCGGGCCCCACCGCCGCTCAGGACCAGGGCGAAATCCGGCCGTTGGGAAGAGTTCGGGATGGGCTGCGCCGAGGCCCCCGACCAGACGAGGAGGAGGGCGACGGCCGCGGCCATGGCAATGGGTCGCATCGCGGCTAGCTTCCGCCCGCGGGCTTGCGGAGTCAACCCGCGGGGGGGCGGCGGGTCTGGTCGTCGGGTTCGGGAGCGGGGCAGCGGGGCAGCGGCAAAAGGCGCGGGGCCGGAGGAACTCTCCTCCGGCCCCGCAGTGGACCGCAGTAGGATCCTGCGACCCTACCGCGAACACCTCGACATGGAACTACTCAACTGGCAGACACCTCCCCCGCCATTGTCGGCGGCACCCCGTCGGACGCTCGTCCGAGCCCGCGTCACGGGCGGTGCCCTTGCGCGGACGGCGCGCGTCCCGGCGGCCGGGGTGTTCGGATATGGCCCGCGGACGGACCGCAAGCCTGGGCCTGCCGTCGGGGAGGAGGTCGGCCGCGAAAGCCCTCCGCTCCTCGGACCTGTTCCCGGGGCCCCTCGGTGGGGCCCACCCCGACGCGGTGATGCGCGTGAGGCTACCACGAATCGGGGGGAGCGATGCAACCGGCCCGGTCGATGCCCGGCCCGGACCATGGTAGACTTCCTCGCTCCGCGATCGCGCGGGGTTTGTCCGGATCAAGCAGTTGGCCTCGTACCCCCTTGCCGAGAGAATCAGAATGCGTCTTGAGACAAGCCGCCGGGGCGAACCCGGCTCCCGCACCCGGCTTTACCGCTACGCCCAGATCCTCTCCGTGGCGGTCGTGGTCCTGCTCGCCGCCGGGGCCATGGTGAAGAGCACGGAGACCGGGCTTTCCGTGCCGGACTGGCCCCTTTCCTTCGGGCAGGTCATGCCGAGGATGAGCCCCGAGGTCCCCTACTTCTACGAGCATGGCCATCGCATGATCGCGACCCTCGTGGGCGCCCTCACCGTCGTCCTCGCGGCGTGGCTCCACCTGCGCGAGCCCCGGGCCTGGATGCGCCGGCTCGGATGGGCCGCGCTGCTGATGGTGGTCCTGCAGGGCGTTCTGGGGGGAATGACCGTTCTTCTCCAGCTCCCGGTCTGGACCTCGGCGGCCCATGCCACCCTGGCGCAAGGCTTCTTCCTGGTCGTGGTCCTGATCGCGCTGGCTCTCTCCCCGGGTTGGAACACCAAGTCCCGCTCGCCGGAGGCCTTCGACTCGCGCACCCCGGTGCTGGCGACCCTGGCCACGGCCGCGATCTTCGCGCAGCTGGTGCTGGGTGCGGTCCTGCGCCACATGGAGGCCTGGCAAGCGATTCAGGACTGGCCGCTCTCCAACGGCCGCCTGATTCCGCCCGTCTTCACACCGGAGGTGGCGATCCACTTCGCGCACCGCGTCTGGGCCTATGTGGTGCTCGTCCTTTGCGTGGCCGCGGGGGTGAGCGCGCTGCGCACCGCGGGCAAGCGCTCCGACATCGCGAGCCCGGCCATTCTCTCGCTCATCCTGGTCGTGGTTCAGGTGATGCTCGGCGTGCTGGTGGTCTGGACGCGCCGGCAGCCCCATGTCTCGAGCACGCACCTCGTGGTGGGAGCGCTGCTTCTCGCGGTGAGCTTCATCCTGAGCGCCCGGAGCTGGCGCTACCTGCGCACCCCGCAGCCTCCTCTGGCCGAGACCTTGAGCGCGCGCGAGGGCGCCGTGGGCTACGGGAAGGGGGGCGCGTGAAGGACGAGGCGGTCCTGCGGCGGGGCGGGGTGCGCTCGGCCTCCCCTTTCGCCGACTACCTCGAGCTGGCCAAGCCGCGCATCACGCTCCTCGTGGTGATCACCGCGGCGGTGGGCTACTTCATGGCCGGCAAGGGGGCGCTCTGGCCGCTGGGTCTCGCCCATGTGATGCTGGGGACGGGCCTGGTCTCCGCCGGAGCAAGCGTCCTGAACCAGGTGCTGGAGCGGGACGCGGACGCGCGCATGCGCCGCACCCGCAACCGCGCCATCCCCTCCGGCAGGGTGAGCCCCGAGGCCGGCCTCGCCTACGGCGTGCTGCTCGGCCTGGGAGGCGTGGTGTACATCGCGCTGGCGCTCAACCTCCTCACCGCGATCCTCGCGGCGGCGACCCTGGCCAGCTATGTCTTCGTCTACACCCCGCTCAAGCGGGTGACCACCCTCAACACGCTGATCGGCGCGGTGCCGGGAGCGCTCCCCCCCGTGGGCGGATGGGCCGCGGCCACCGGGGCTCTCCCTCGCGAAGCCTGGGCGCTCTTCCTGATCGTCTTCCTCTGGCAGGTTCCGCATTTCCTGGCCATCGCCTGGCTCCTGCGCGAGGACTACGCGCGGGGCGGATTCCGAATGCTCTCCGTGGAGGACCCCGAAGGCCGCAGCACGGGACGCCACATCGTCCTGAGCGCCCTCGCCCTGGTGCCGGTGAGCCTGGCCCCCACGCTGCTCGGCATGACCGGTGCCGCCTACTTCTTCGGCGCGCTCGGCCTCACCCTGGCCTTCGCCGGGCTCGGCCTGTGGACCGCGCTGCGCCCGGTGGACGCGCGCGCACGCTGGCTCTTCCTGGGCTCCATCGTCTACCTCCCCGCGCTTCTGGCAGTGATGATGGTCGACAGGCTGCCCCGCTGAGCCCCATGGTCGCGGCACCCGGAGGCGCGGCCGCTCTCGCGGTGGAAGCCCGCGATCTCACGCATCGCTACGGCGAGCGCGAGGCATTGCGCGGGGTGAGCTTCGAGGTCCGTGCAGGGGAGGTCTTCGGCGTCCTCGGACCCAACGGCGGGGGCAAGAGCACCCTCTTCCGCATCCTCTCGACCATGGTGGCCCCCACCGAGGGTGCGCTCTCCCTTCTCGGGCGCGATCCCCTGCGGGAGGGAGGGGCCGTGCGGCGGGAGCTGGGCGTGGTGTTCCAGTCCCCGAGCCTCGACCTCATGCTCACCGCGCGCGAGAACCTGCTCCACCAGGGGCACCTCTACGGACTGCATGGGCATGCGCTCTCCCTGCGCATGGACGCGCTCCTCTGTGGGGTGGGTCTCGCCGAGCGCGCCCGGGAGCGCGTCGAGCGCTTCTCCGGCGGCATGCGGCGGCGCCTCGAGATCGCCAAGGCGCTCCTGCACGCCCCAAGACTTCTCATCCTGGACGAGCCCTCGACGGGGCTCGACCCGGGCGCGCGACGGGACCTCTGGAAGCAGCTTCACCGGCTGCGCGACGAGCAAGGGGTGACGGTACTTCTCACCACGCACCTCATGGACGAGGCGGAGCATTGCGACCGGATTCTCCTCCTCGACCGCGGGCGACGCGTGGCCCTCGACGCACCGGCCAGTCTCAAGGCGCAGGTGGGGGGCGATGTGGTCACCGCGGATGCCTCCGAGCCGGAAGCGCTGGCCGAGGAGGCGGCCGCACGCTTCGGCGTGCAGGCGTCCGTGGTGGCGGGGCGGGTGCGGGTCGAGAGGGAGCGGGGCCATGAGCTGGCCGCGGCGCTGGTGGAGGCCTTCCCCGGCCGCATTCGCGCCATCTCGATCGGCAAGCCCACCTTGGAGGATGTGTTTCTGGACCTGACCGGCCGCCGCTTCGAGGAGGCCCACGCCGAGGGCTCGACCGACGCGCCCACCCGGGGCCGTCGCCGGGGGCGCCGTTCCGGGGCAGGGGAACAGGCCGCGTGAGCGCGCTCCTCCCCGCGCTCACTCTCTGGCGCCGCGAGGTGGTGCGCTTCCTGCGCCAGCCCAACCGGGTGTTCGGCGCCATCGGCTCCCCCATCCTCTTCTGGCTCCTGCTCGGCTCGGGGGTAGGCCGATCCTTCCGCGCCCCGGCGGCGGTTCCCGGCGCAGCGGAAAGCCACTACCTCGTCTACGCCTTCCCCGGCTCGCTCGTGCTCATCCTCCTCTTCACCGCGATCTTCTCCACCATCTCCATCATCGAGGACCGCAAGGAGGGTTTCCTCCAGTCGGTGCTGGTGGCGCCCGTCTCGCGCCGGGTGATCGTGCTCGGAAAGGTACTCGGCGGGACGACCCTCGCCTTCCTCCAGGCGGCGGTCTTTCTCGCCCTGGGGGCGACCATCGGGATGTCGCTTGAGGTGGGGCCGCTGTTGGCCACCCTGGCCATGCTCTGGATCCTCGGCATGGCCCTCACCGCCATGGGCTTCGTGATCGCCTGGCGCATGCAGTCCGTCCAGGGGTTCCACGCGGTGATGAACTTCCTGCTCATCCCGCTCTGGCTCCTCTCCGGCGCGCTGTTTCCGCCTTCGGGGGCGTCCACCTGGATGCAGTGGCTCATCCGGCTGAATCCCCTCACCTACGGCGTGGCCGTGGTGAGACGCCTGCTCTTCCCCGCCGATCCGGCCCTGGCCGGGCTGCCCGGCATGCTCACCGGAGTTCTCGTGTCGCTCGGTTTCGCCCTGGCGATGTATGCTGCGGCGGCGTGGGTCGCGCGGGGCACGACCCGGGGGGATCTCCGCTGAGCGGAACGCTCCGTCGGACGGGAGGCAGACATGACCAGATACCACATCAACCGCCGGAACAGGACCACGAGGGATCGCCTGGTCCTGACGATCCTCCTCGCCGCGGTGGCCGCGATGGCGGTCGTCGCCGCCGTCTTCATGCTGAAGGCCGCGGGGCCGCCCCTCGAGCGCTTCGGCCCCGCCCCGCAGTTCGCCTTCACCGACCAGAACCACCGCTCCTTCTCGCGTGAGGACCTGAGGGGCCAGGTCTGGCTGGCCGACTTCATGTTCACCCGCTGCCAGGGGATCTGCCCCATCCTCGCCCTGCGGATGAAGTCGTTCCAGGATCGCTTCGCCGATCGAAAGGGCTGGCGGATCGTCTCCTTCTCCGTGGATCCGGAGCATGACCGTCCGGATACCCTGGCCGCCTACGCCGCACGCCAGGGCGCCGATCCCGAGCGGTGGGTGTTCCTGACCGGCGACAAGCGGGAGATCTTCGGCGTGATCACCGACGGGTTCCGCCTCGCGGTGGAAGAAGGGGCGGGGACCAGCGCGGAGCCGACCCTGCACAGCCCCCGCATCGTGCTCGTGGATGCCGAGGGCGAGATGCGCGGCTTCTACGACGCGCTGGACGATGCGTCCATGACGCGGCTCGCGGCCGACCTCGAGGGGCTCTTGCGGCGCGGCGGGGCGTGATGACCCTCCACGACCTGCCCGCGGCCAACGCGGCGCTCAATGCTCTGAGCGCGGGGTGGCTCCTGGCCGGCTACGCGTTCATCCGGCAGGGCCGCGTGGCGGCGCACCGCGCGTGCATGCTGGCCGCGGTGGCCACCTCCTCCGCCTTCCTCCTCTCCTACCTCGTCTATCACGCCCAGGCGGGCTCCACGCGGTTCCAGTCCCAGGGGGCGGTGCGCG
>CAZWKH010000053.1:0-11085 GCA_964633885.1 uncultured bacterium
CCACCACGATGAGGAGCCCGGTGCCGCCGAAGTAGAAAGGCACATTGAACTGGCGGATCATCACATCCGGCAGGATGGCGATGAAGGCCAGGAAGATGGATCCGGGAAGCGTGATCCGCGTCAGGATCCGATCGATGTACTCGGAGGTCTTCTTCCCGGGCCGGATGCCGGGGATGAACCCGCCGTACTTGCGCATGTTGTCCGCCAGGTCCACGGGATTGAGGACGATGGCGGTGTAGAAATAGGTGAAGAAGATGATCATGAACGCGTAGATCACCAGGTAGATCATGGCTCCGGGCGCGAACACGGCCTGGATGGTCTGCATGACCTCGTTGCCCGGGAAGAGCGCGGCCACGGTGCCGGGGAACGCGATGATCGACTGGGCGAAGATGATCGGCATCACACCCGCGGTGTTCACGCGGAGCGGGATGTGGGTGGTCTGGCCGCCGTACATCTTCCGCCCCACCACCCGCTTGGCGTACTGGACCGGGATCTTGCGCACGCCCAGAGTCATGAGCACGACCAGCACCACCACCGCCAGCATCACCACGGCCAGGACGATCAGCTCGAAGATGTTGAACTGCCCCGCGGTGAACGCGCGCAGGGTGTTCAGGATGTAGTTCGGGTACTCGGCGATGATCCCCACCGTGATGATGAGGGAGATCCCGTTGCCGATCCCCCGTTCGGTGATCTGCTCCCCGAGCCACATCACGAAGATGGTGCCGGAGGTCAGGGTCACGATGGTCAGGAAGAGGAAGCCGGGCCCGGGATTCGGGACCACGGCCACGCCCTGCGCGTTGAGGTTCTGCAGGAAGATCGCGATGCCCAGCCCCTGGATCGCGGCCAGCGCCACCGTGCCGTAGCGGGTGTACTGGTTGATCTTCTTGCGTCCCTCCTCGCCTTCCTTCTGCAGCTTCTCGAAATAGGGGATCACCGCGCCGAAGAGCTGCAGGATGATCGAGGCGCTGATGTAGGGCATGATGCCCAGGGCGAACACGGTGGCGCGCTCGAGCGAGCCTCCCACGAACATGTCGTAGAGGCCGAAGAGCGTCCCCTGGTTGGCCATGAAGTACGCCTTCAGCGCGCCCGCGTCCACGCCCGGAGTGGGGATGTGCCCCCCCAGGCGGTAGACCGCAAGCAGTCCGGCGGTGAAGATGATCCTCTTCTTCAGCTCCGGGATCGCGAAGATGTTCTGCAGCTTTTTCAGCATCGATACCCTCTGGCGGCCGGCCGTTCCGGGTCCGGGACGGCGCGGCCGGCGGCTCGGTTACTTCGTCGCCGGCTTCTCAATCCGCTTCTTGAACCGCTTGGGACGGCGGGGCACCACGATCAGGTCCACCTTGCCGCCCGCGGCCTCGATCTTCTGCCTGGCGGTCTCGCTGAACGCGTGGGCGCGCACGGTGACGGCCTCGTTCAGCTCCCCGTTCCCCAGGATCTTGAGCGTCGCCTTGGGGTCCTTGATGAGACCCCGCATCTTGAGCGTGATGGCGGTCACCGGCTCCCCGCCCAGTCCGGCCAGGTCGCAGACATTCACGATCTCCACCGGCTTCGCGTGGACATTGGTAAACCCGCGCTTGGGCAGGCGGCGCTGGAGCGGCATCTGGCCGCCCTCGAACCAGGGGCGCGTCTTGCTGCCGGTGCGGGCACCCTGCCCCTTGTGACCGCGCGTGCTGGTGCCGCCGTGCCCGCTGCCGGTGCCGCGGCCGATGCGCTTGCGGTTCTTGGTCGCCCCCTTCGCGGGCTTCAGGCTTCCGAGCTTCATGGTCGTTTCCCTCAATCGATTTCCTGGACATCCACGAGATGGCGGACCTTGTAGATCATGCCGCGGATCTGCGGCGTGTCGTTCTGGACCACGGGGCGGCCCAGTCGCTTGATGCCGAGAGCGCGAATCGTCCGCTTCTGGGGTTCGGTGCGGTCGATCGCACTGCGCACCTGCGTGATTTTGAGTTTCTTAGGCATGGGTGTCCTCCGGCGAGGCCGGCTCCTCGACGGCCACGGCGGCCGGCGCGCTCACCGCCTCCGCCGCGGTCTCCACCGGGGCGACGAAGGGGCTCTTCTTCTTCAGCTCCAGGATCTCGCCGACCGTCTTGCCCCGCTCCTCGGCCACGCTCGAAACGGAGCGCAGGCTGGTCAGGGCCTGGAAGGTCGCCTTGACCGCGTTGTGCGGGTTGGTCGACCCGAGACACTTCGAGAGCACATCCTGCACTCCAGCCGCCTCCAGGACCGCGCGCACCGGACCGCCGGCGATCACGCCGGTCCCCGGGCTGGCCGGCTTGAGCAGCACCCGGCCGGCCCCGAAGTGCCCGATCACCTCGTGGGGGATCGTCCCCTTCACCAGGCTGATCGGCACCATGGCCCGGCGGGCCGCCTCGGTGGCCTTGCGGATCGCGTCGGCCACTTCGTTCGCCTTGCCGAGACCGATCCCGACCCGGCCCTGCTTGTCGCCCACCGTGACGATGGCGTTGAAGCTGAACCGGCGGCCGCCCTTCACCACCTTTGCGCAGCGGTTGACGGCGACCATGTTTTCGACGAGATCGCTCTCCGGACTCGGATTGCGGTTGGGATTTCGACGCAAGGTCTTCCTCCTAGAACTTCAGGCCGCCCTCGCGGGCGCCGTCGGCGAGGGCTTTCACCCGGCCGTGGTAGAGATAGCCGCCGCGGTCGAACGCGACCGCTTGGATGCCCATGTCGATGGCCTTGCGCGCGACGACCTGGCCCACCAGTGTGGAGACCGCGGACTTCTTGAGCTTGCCCTCGGCGAGCTTTTCCCGGACCTCCGGAGTCAGGCTCGACACGGTGAGCAGGGTGCGGCCCTGAGCATCGTCGACGAGCTGCGCGTAGATGTGGCTCAGGCTGCGATACACACAGAGGCGGGGCCGCTCGGCGGTCCCCGTCACCTTGCTGCGCACGCGATAGTGCCGCAACTGGCGGGCTTCCCTGCGCTTGATGGCAATCGTGGTCATGCTGATACCCTCGCTTAGGCGCCGGCGCTCTTGCCGGCCTTGCGGCGAACGAACTCGCCTTCGTAGCGGATCCCCTTGCCCTTGTAGGGCTCCGGGGGTCGGAACTTGCGCACTTCCGCCGCCACCTGTCCCACCAGCGCCTTGTCGATCCCGCTGATGACGATCTTGTTCTGATCCACCTTGGCGTCGATCCCCTCGGGCAGCGGGTACTCGATGGGGTGCGAATACCCCAGCGTGAGCACGAGCGCCCGGCCCTGCACCTGGGCGCGGTAGCCGGTGCCGTGGATCTCCAGGCCCTTGGAGAAGCCCGCGGACACGCCCTCCACCAGGTTGTTGACCATGGCGCGGGAGAGCCCGTGCAGCGCGCGGGCGGTCTTCTCCAGGGAGGTCTGCCGCACCTGCGCGGTCCCCTCCATGATGTCCACCTCGATCCCGGGAAGCGTGTCGTAACTCAACTGGCCCTTCGGGCCCTTGGCGGTGACGGTGCGACCCGACACCTTGAGCTCGACCCCCTTGGGGATCGGAATGATCTTCTTGCCGACTCGAGACATGGCTTACCTCGTCTTCCCGACTCGCGGTCACCAGATGACGGCGACGAGTTCGCCGCCGAGTCCGCGCTTGCGGGCCTCCTTGTCCGTGATGATGCCCTGGGAGGTCGAGATGATCGCCGTGCCCAGGCCGCCCAACACCCGCGGGACCTCGTGCCTCTTGCAGTACATCCGCCGGCCGGGACGCGAGACCCGCCGGAGCCCACGGATCATGGGCCGGCTGTCGGGCAGGTAGCGCAGGTAGATGCGCAGCACGCCCTGCTTCTCGTCCTGAATGGGCCGCACATTCTCGATGTACTTCTCGCGCAGCAGCAAGTCCGCGATCGCCGACTTCACCCGTGAGGCCGGCACATCCACCCGGGGGTGGCTGGCCTGGGCCGCGTTCCGGATGCTGGTCAGCATGTCCGCGATCGGATCGGTCACCGGCATTCCTGTTCGCTCCTTCGTCTGCTCTGCGGGCCGGGCGGTTCGCCGGCGGCGGATGCCACGGCGGAGTGAACCGCCTGGCGCCTGCCCGGCCGCGTGATTACCAACTCGCCTTGACGACTCCCGGCACCTTCCCGTCCAGGGCGAGGTCCCGGAAGCAGATGCGGCACAGCCCGAACTTCCGCAGGTAGGCCCGCGGGCGTCCGCACCGACCACACCGGTTGTAGCCGCGCACCTTGTACTTGGGTGCGCGCTTCCACTTCTCGATCAACGCTTTCTTGGCCACGGGCGCTCCTTTAGCTCTTCTGCTCGCGGAACGGGAACCGCATCCGGCGGAGGAGCTCCAGCCCCTCCTCGTCCGTCTCCGCGGTGGTCACGAAGGTGATGTCCATCCCTCGGACCTTGTCGATCTTGTCGTAGTCGATCTCCGGAAAGATGATCTGCTCCTGGATCCCCACGCTGTAGTTCCCCCGGCCGTCGAAGGACTTGGAGGAGAACCCGCGGAAGTCGCGGATGCGCGGCACCGCGACCGATACGAACCGGTCCAGGAACTCGAACATCCGCGTGCCGCGCAGCGTCACCGCCACGCCGACGGGCATGCCCTCGCGCAGCTTGAAATTCGAAATGGCCTTCTTGGCTCGCCGGATCGCCGGCTTCTGCCCGCTGATGCGGGCGAGGTCCGCGGTGGCCCCGTCCAGAAGCTTCACATTCTGCGTCGCCTCGCCCACGCGCATGTTCAGCACGATCTTGGTCAGTCGGGGCGCTTGCATGGGATTCGAGTAGTTGAAGTGCTTCATCAACTCGGGAAGCACCCGCTTCTCGTAATCCTCTTGATACCTCGGCTTCATGCTTTCTTCTCTCCTGCCGGCCGCCGTCCCCCCGGGTCTACCCGGGCAGCGGCCGCGACGGCTCCCGCGGGGGAGCCTTCCCTCACCGGAGTCAGCTGACCTTCTTCACATTCGAGATGTGAATGGCAGCTTCCTTCTCCACGATCCCGCCCTTCCCCGTACTGGTGGGGCGGGTGTGCCTCTTCACGAACTTGACGCCCTCGACGATGACCCGGTTCTTCTCGCGGATGACCTGGAGCACGCGCCCGGTCTTCCCCTTGTCGTTCCCGGCGATCACCGTGACCTGGTCGCCTTTCTTCACCTGCATGGCTTTCCTCCGCGCTCCCTACAACACCTCGGGGGCGAGGGAGATGATCTTCATGAAATTGCGCTCGCGCAGCTCGCGGGCCACGGGCCCGAAGATGCGGGTGCCCCGCGGCTCGTTGTTCGCGTCGATCAGGACGACCGCGTTGTCGTCGAACCGGATGTAGGAGCCGTCCTTGCGGCGGAACTCCTTCCGGGTCCGCACGATCACCGCCTTGGCGACCTCGCCCTTCTTGGCGGCGCCGCCGGGGATGGCGTCCTGGACCGCCACCACCACGATGTCGCCGAGCCGCGCGTAGTGCCGCTTGGTCCCGCCGAGAACGTGGATGCAACGCGCGGTCCGGGCCCCGGAGTTGTCAGCCACCGTCAACATGGTCTGCATCTGGATCATGGTTCACGCTCCCCGCACTACTTGGCCCGTTCGACGATCTCTACGAGACGCCACCGCTTCGTCTTGCTCAGCGGGCGGGTCTCCATGAACCGCACGAGGTCGCCCTCGTGGCACTGGTTCGTTTCGTCGTGAACCGTGTACTTCTTCCGCTTCCGGACGTACCGCTTGTACTCCGGGTGCTTGACCAGGCGCTCGATGACGACCACCCGGGTCTTGTCCATCTTGTCGCTCACCACCCGGCCCACCCGGACTTTGCGTCGATTGCGTTCCAGATTCGCTTCCATTCCGTTACCTCACTTCACCAGGTTCCGAGGACGCCGCGCGTCCGCCGGGATCAAGCCTTCTTGGCGTCGGTCACGCTCTCGCCGGCCAGCCGCCGGGTGCCCTGACGGTACTCGGTCAGGGCCGTGGAGAGCCGCGCCACTTCCCGCCGGAGACCCCGGATCTGGAGCGGGTTGTCGAGCTGACGCATCGTGTTCCGGAAACGCAGGTTGAAGAGCTCCTTCTTGAGCTCGGCGATCCGGCGCTCAACATCGTCCGGAGACATCTCGTGAATGGTCGTCTTCTTTTCCTTGGCCATGGCCTCAGTCTCCCAACTGGTCGACGCGGGCCACGAAGCGGGTCTTGATGGGGAGCTTGGCCGCTCCCAGCTTCATGGCTTCCACCGCGAGCTCTTTGCTGATGCCTTCGAGTTCGAAGAGGATCCGGCCCGGCTTCACCACGGCGACCCAGTACTCCGGGCTCCCCTTACCCTTGCCCATGCGGGTTTCCGCCGGCTTCTTGGTCACCGGCTTGTCCGGGAAGATGCGGATCCACATCTTGCCGCCGCGCTTGATGTGGCGGGTGATGGCCACGCGGGCGGCCTCGATCTGCCGGTTGGTGATCCACGCCGGCTCGACCGCCTGGAGGCCGAACTCGCCGAAGGCCACCTTGCCCCCGCGGTACGCCTTGCCTTCCATGCGGCCCCGCTGCTGCTTGCGATGTTTGACTCTCTTCGGTAGTAGCATCGAAAACTCCTAGTTCCTCGACCGGTCGCCGGCGCCCTTGCCCCGCTCCCCGCGCTCCCCGCGCCCGCCGCGGGCGGGCGCCGCCGGGGCGGCTGCGGCCTCGGTCTGGGACTCCGGCCCCAGGACCTCGCCGTGGAAGATCCACACCTTCACCCCGCAGGCCCCATAGGTGGTCCGGGCGGTGGCCCGGGCGAAATCGATGTCCGCGCGCAGCGTGTGGAGCGGCACGCGCCCTTCGCGGTAGGACTCGTAGCGAGCCATCTCCGCTCCGCCCAGCCGGCCCGAGCAGGCGACGCGCACGCCCTCGGCGCCGCTCTTCATGACCGCCTGGATGCTCTTCTTCATGGCGCGCCGGAAGGACACGCGCCCCTCGAGCTGGCGGGCGATGTGCTGGGCGACCAGGGACGCGTCCGTGTCCGGCCGTTTGATCTCATCGATGTTGATGTAGATTTCCTTGCCGGTGAGCTGGTGGAGCTCGTCACGGAGCTGATCCACCTGGGTGCCGCGGCGGCCGATCACGAGGCCGGGCTTTGCTGTCGCGATGTTGATCGTGACCTTGTTGGCCGCGCGCTGGATGATGATCTTGGAGAGCCCGGCGTTGGAGAGACGGCTCTCCATGTAGCGCCGGATCTTGATGTCCTCGTCCAGGAGCTGTGCGTAGTTCTTGCCGGCGAACCAGCGAGAGTCCCACGTCTTGACGATGCCCAGCCTCAAACCGACCGGATGCGTTTTCTGACCCACAGTCTCCTCCGTAACCCGTGCTGCGGGAGCGGACCCGGCCGCCCCGCCTTCGTCTACTTGGCCTTCGCCTGCGTCACCCTTTTCGCCGCCGCGCTCTTCAGCGCCGCTGCCCTGGCCGAGACGCCCTTCCTGGGGGCCGCCTTGGCCGCGGGCGCCGCGGGCGCGACGGACTTGGCCTTCTTGCCCCGGACCGGGCGGTCGCCCAGGATGATGGTGATGTGGCTCGTCCGCTTCAGGATCGGGGTGGCCCTGCCCTGAGCGCGGGGAAGCCAGCGCTTCATGATCGGCCCCGGTCCCACCAGGGCCTCCTTGACATAGAGATCCTCGACATCGAGTGCCGAGTCCGCCTGCACCGCGTTGGCGACCGCCGAGCGGACCGTCTTCTCGATCCTCTTGGCGACATGCTTCTTGGAGAAGGTCAGCGTCAGCAGCGCCTCCTCCACATCGCGGCCGCGGACCAGATCGAGCACCTGGTTCACCTTGCGCGGCGTCACCCTGATGTACCTTGCAGTGGCACGAGCTTCCATCGCTCTACCGCTCCTTCACGGCAACCCGCCCCGCGTTCCCGCGGGGCGCGAGGCCTTTCCTACCCTTGCTTCTTGGGCGCCGGGGGCGCCGAAGGGGTCGTGGTCGTGGTCTT
This sequence comes from uncultured bacterium, assembly GCA_964633885.1. Classification (GTDB taxonomy): domain Bacteria; phylum Eisenbacteria; class RBG-16-71-46; order JABDJR01; family JABDJR01; genus CAVXKA01. The sequence continues at coordinate 7,868 of CAZWKH010000053.1, forward strand.
GTCCGTGCCGGCGTGGCCGCGGAAGACCCGCGTGGGCGCGAACTCGCCCAGCTTGTGCCCGACCATGTTCTCGGTCACGTAGATCGGGATGAACTTGTTGCCGTTGTGCACCGCGAGGGTGTGCCCCACGAACTCGGGAACGATCGTGGAGCGGCGCGCCCAGGTGCGCACCACCCGCTTCTCGTTCTTCTTGTTCATGGTCTCGATCCGGCCGATGAGCTTCGAATCGACGAACGGACCCTTTTTGATCGAACGTGCCATGGTGTTCTCTGCCATCTCCCGGCGCCCGCCACGGGCGCCCGGCGGTTACTTGCCCTTCCGTCTCCGGACGATCAGACGGTCCGAGAGCTTCTTCTTGCGCGTCTTGAGCCCCTTGGTCTTCTTGCCCCAGGGAGTCGTCGGGTGGCGCCCGCCCGAGGTGCGGCCTTCGCCGCCGCCCATCGGGTGGTCGACCGGGTTCATGGCTACCCCGCGATTGATGGGCCGGCGGCCCATCCACCGGGTGCGCCCGGCCTTGCCGATCACGATGTTCTCGTGGTCGAGATTGCCCACCTGACCGATCGTGCAATAGCAGTCGGACAGGAAGACGCGGACCTCGCCGGAGGGCATCTTGACCTGGGCGTTGCTGCCTTCCTTGGCCACCACCACCGCCGCGGCGCCGGCTCCGCGCGCGACCTGCCCGCCCTTGCCCGGCACGAGCTCGAGGTTGTGGACCTCGGTGCCGAGCGGGACGCTCTTCAGGGGCATCGCGTTGCCGACCTGGACCTCGACATCCGGTCCGGCCATGATGGTCATGTTCACTTCAAGCCCCTTGGGGGCGATGATGTAGCGCTTCTCGCCGTCGGCGTAGACCACCAGCGCGATGCGCGAGCTGCGGTTGGGGTCGTACTCGATCGTCGCCACCCGCGCGGGGATGCCGCGCTTGTCGCGCCGGAAATCGATGACCCGGTAACGGCGCTTGTGGCCACCGCCCCGATGCCAGGCGGAGATATGTCCACGGTTGTCGCGGCCGCCCGTCTTGCGGAGCGGCCGGAGAAGGGACTTCTCCGGCTGGTCGGTCGTGATCTCCTCGAAATCGGAGACCGTCTTGAACCGCTGGCCCGGAGTGGTCGGCCGGAAACTCTTGAGACCCATGCTCTGTCTCCCGGTTGCTGGCTGCGCTCGGGGGCCGTTTCCGGCCCCAAGCCGCCTAGACTTCCTCGAACAGCTCGATGCTGTCGCCCTGTTTGAGGGTCACGATCGCCTTTTTCCACGCGGAGCGGCGCCCCATGCTGGCTCCCACACGCTTGAGCTTTCCCTGCACGTTCTGCGTCCGCACCTGTTCCACGGTGACGCCGAAGATCACCTGCACCGCCTGCTGGATCTCGACCTTGTTGGCGTCGGGATGCACCTGGAAGAGGTACTTGTTGCCCCCTTCGCGCATCCGGGTGCCCTTCTCGGTCACGAGAGCCTTGACGATTACGTCATGCGGGTCTTTCATGATCCGTAGGCCTCCTTGATCCCCTCGACCGCGGCCGGCGTGAGCACCAGCACCTCCGCGTCGATCAGGGCGTAAACATTGAGCGCGGAGTGCGGGAGCACGGTCACTCCCGGCAGGTTCCGGCAGCTCTTGACGAAGTTGCGGTCCGCGCCGGTGGTGATGAAGCACACCTTGCGCTGGCCCATACCGATGGCCTGGACCAGACCCGCCACGGACTTGGTCTTGGGAGCGGCCATGGCCGGCTCGTCCAGGACCGCCACATTCCCCTCGATCGCACGCTGGCTCAGGGCCGAGACCATGGCCAGCCGGCGGATCTTCTTGGGAAGGCGGTAGGAGTAGTCCCGCGGCTGGGGACCGAAAACCGTCGCGCCGCCTCTGAACTGCGGCGCACGGGTCGAGCCCTGACGCGCGCGCCCCGTCCCCTTCTGGCGGAACGGCTTCTTGCCGCCTCCGCTGACCAGGGAGAAGGTCTTCGTGGCGACGGTGCCCCGGCGTTGGTTCGCCAGGTAGCACCGCACCGCCTCCCAGACCGCGTGCTCGTTGGGCTGTGCGCCGAACGCGACCTCGGGGAGCTCGACCTCGCCGAGGAGCTTGCCGTCCATGCTGTAATGCTTTGCCTTTGCCATCGCAGCCACCTCTTATTCCTTCTTTCCCGCCTCGCGCAGCACGAGGTAGCCGTTGCGGGCGCCGGGGACCGCGCCCTTCAGCCAGATCAGGTTCTGCTCGGCGTCCACGCCCACCACAGTGATGTTGCGCACGGTCACCCGCGCGTCGCCCATGTGGCCGGGGAGGAGCTTGCCCGGGATGACCCGCGACGGCCATGCGCTCGCGCCCACCGAGCCGGGAATCCGGCCGGTCTTGGAGCCGTGGGTGGCCGGGCCGCCCGAGAAGTGATGGCGCTTCACCACGCCCTGGAAACCCCGCCCCTTCGAAGTGCCGATCACATCTACCACCGCCCCGGGGGCGAAGATGTCCGCCTTGAGCTCGGCCCCGACGGCGAGGTCGGATTCGCCCCGGAACTCGCGCAGCACGCGGGTGGGGTGCACGCCGGCCTTGGCGAAGTGCCCCTTGCTCGGCTTGTTCACCCGCTTCTCGCGGGCGGGGTCGAACCCCACCTGGATCGCGGCGTAGCCGTCCTTTTCCTTCGTCCTCTTTTGGATCACCCAGCACGGGCCGGCGGCGATCACCGTCACCGGGATCACCTTCCCGTCCGGGTCGAAGACCTGGGTCATCCCGATCTTCTTGCCGATAATGGCTTTCATGGTCTTCCTCTTCCGCTTCCGGCGGACCGCCCCGAGGCGTTCACGGAAGCACTTCCGCGCCGTCTTCCCCACCGTCCGGCGGGGTCAGGACGCGGTTACAGCTTGATGTCGATGTCGACCCCGGCGGGCAGGTCGAGCTTCATGAGCGCGTCGATCGTCTGCGGGTTCGACTGCGTGATGTCGATGAGCCGCTTGTGGACGCGGATCTCGAACTGCTCGCGCGACTTCTTGTCCACATGCGGCGACCGCAGGACGGTCCAGATGTGCCGCCGCGTGGGCAGCGGGACCGGACCCGAGGTCAGCGCCCCGGTGCGCCGTGCGGTGCGGACGATCTCGCCCGCCGATGTATCCAGGACCGCGTGGTCGTAGGACCGAAGCCGGATCCTGATGCGTTGGCTCGCCACGAGTTCCTCCTTCGTCCTTACGCGTAGATCTTGGCGACGACGCCGGCGCCCACGGTGCGGCCGCCCTCGCGG
>CAZWKH010000054.1:0-11063 GCA_964633885.1 uncultured bacterium
CTGTTCGGCCACACGCGGGGAGCCTTTACGGGGGCCGACCGCGAGCGGGCCGGGCTCTTCGAGGAAGCGGATGGCGGAACGATCTTCCTCGACGAGGTGGCCGAGCTCACCTCCGAGCTGCAGGTCAAGCTCCTCACCGTGCTCGAGCAGCGCAAGGTGCGCCGGGTAGGCGAGAACCGCGACCGCATGGTCAATGTTCGCGTGCTGGCCGCCACCAACGCGGACCTCTCGGCCGGGGTGCGCCAGGGACGGTTCCGCGAGGATCTCTACTACCGGCTGAATGTGATCAACCTCACCGTCCCGCCCCTGCGCGAGCGGCGTGAGGACATCCTGCCCCTGGCGCGGCGCTTCCTGGAGCAGATCGCGCGGGAGACCAACCGGCGGGTGGCCGGGTTCACTCCCGCCGGGGAGGAGGTGCTGCTGGCCTACGGGTGGCCCGGCAATGTGCGGGAGCTGCGCAATGTCGTGGAGCGGAGCCTCCTCCTGCGCCGGATCGGGGACCGGGTGGATGTGGAGCCTTTCTCGGAGCCGCCTCGCCCCGGCGAAAGGCCCTTGTCCCACGCGCTGCCCGTCGCCAAGGCGCTCCCTGAGGCCGTGGAGAGTTACGAGCGGGACCTGATCCTGGAGGCCCTGCATGGGACCGGGGGGATCGTGGCCAAGGCCGCTGAGAGGCTCGGCATCTCGCGCACCAACCTGCACAACAAGCTCCGCAAGCATGGCCTGGAGAGGGCCCAGAGTTGGCATGACAGCAGTCATGATAACTGACACATCGTCTGAAGGCTCGTATTCTTATAAAACATTGTTGTTCCATCAGTTAGTGACTATGATCCAGAGCCTTGTCACGGTGCATGACGCGACCGGGGAACCAGCTGGGGATGAGCCGGGTGGCTTCCACAGCATAACTACATGGAAGACAACTAGTTAGATTGTGTTCTCGATTTCGGCACGGGGGTTGCATTTTGATGGACCGACGGCGCGGCGGCAACGCCTCGCAGTCGGGATGCTGGAGCAGATCTGAGGAACACCCGATGGCATCCCAGAGACCTCTCCTGGCCTCGGTGAGATAAAAGGAAAATGGACTGAGGGGTATCCTCCGAGGCCAGGGAGGTCGAGCTAGCGGAACCGGTTCCCCCCCGCCAGCCGGTGCCCCAGGGAGCGAGGTCACCATGGGTCCGGTATTCGCAAGTCTTCACCAAGGGCAGAGACGCTACCTCCACAACGCGCTCGCTCTCCCGATGGCGAGTCTCCTGGCCTTCCTGATCCCCCTGGCCGGGTGCACGAACCGCAGTGCCGTGCACCCCGAAAGCCGGGAGACTCGCCTGACGGAGGGTGGGGCCATGTGCCTCCGCCCCATCTTTTCCCCGGACGGCACCTCCGTCGCCTACACCGTCCGCAGGCCCGGCGATCCTCCTCTCTGGTCGATCAGGCTCGTCTCCCCGCAGGGGGGCGAGCCCCGAATCATCCGTTCCGACTCGGCGGCCGTCGTGGCCATGTCCTGGGCCCCGGGCGGCGACGGTCTCTATGTCTACGCCGACAAGGGACAGGGCGCCCTGAGCCTCATGAACCTGCAGGGGGAGATCATCAAGTCCTTCCCGCAGCCGGGTCTCGCGCGCTTCATCGCGATCTCGAGGGACGGCCGCAACCTCCTCTACTCGGTCTTCAACAAGGACAACTACGAGCTGGCGCTCCTGGGGGCCGGCGAGAAGGGGGAGCCCAGGATCCTCGTCGAGACCCCGGCCTGGGAAACCGGCGGCTGCTTCGGCCCCGGACCGGACGAGGTCACGGTCGTCAGCCGGAGCATGTTCGGCGCCGCTACCAACGAGTTCTTCATCTGGTCGCCGGAGCTGCGCGAGTTCAAGCCGCTCCCTCTGCCCAAGGCGAAGAACGACATGCCGGTCTGGTCGCGGGACGGCCGCTACCTCGCCTATGCCACGGACCAGAGCGGGCGGATGAACCTCTGGGTGCTCGACATGACGGGGGGGCGCTCCGTCGAGATCACCAGCGGACCCGCGGACGACAGTCGCCCCGACTGGTCTCCCGACGGTCGCTCGCTCACCTTCCTGCGCGGTCTCAGATCCTGCCACATCTATGTCGCGGACCCCGATACCCACGAGAAGCGCCAGATCACTTTCGGAGAGACATGCGACTACGACCCGATGGTCTCGCCGGACGGCAAGTGGGTCGTCTTCGTGCGCGAGAAGGCGGGCCGCGAGAAGACCGCCCCGGTCCTCGCCTGGGCCGCCGTTGAAGGAGGCCCCGTCCACGAGGTGGATCTCAGGGGTCTGCGCTTCAACCCGTCCGGCGGGGTGTCCTGGTCCCCCGACTCCGGTCATCTCGCCTTCGCCGCCGACGACGGGAGCGGCAATGTCGACATCTACCGGATTCCGCGGGAGGGCGGCGCGCCCGCGCGGGTGACGGTGGCTCCGGGCACCGATGTCATCCCGCTCTGGTCCCGCGACGGACGCACGATCGCCTACACGCGGGCCGCCGCAGGCGAGACCCAGGTGTGGGCGATCCCCTCGATGGGTGGGGTCCCGCAGAAGATTTCGTCCGGGGAGGATGTCAACCAGCTCTCGCATTTCTCACCCGACGGGCGGTGGATCGCCTATATGACGGTGCGACGGGACGGCGCCTACGATGTGACTTTGGGCGCGACGGACGGCAGGGAGCCCTCGCGGAAGATCCACCACTCCGAGAAGGCCGTGTACCCCCTGGGGTGGTCCGAGGACAGCCGCTTTGTGGTGGCCTGGGCCGTCGGCGGCGAAGGGTCCTCGGTGCTGGCCCTCGCCGCGGACGGCACGGAGCAGTTCCTGGTCGGCGAGGCCGTCGACGAACCGGACGGCAAGGGGTACTTCGTCGACTTCACGCCGAAGGGGCGGCCCTTCCTCCCTGTGGTGCATCCGGGCGGCGTGCAGGCGTTCCAGTACGGCGACAACACGACCGATGTGTATGTCGTTCAGGTCTCGGACCTGCTCCAGGCGAGCGCCGCCGCCGCGCAGGCCGCGGGCGGCCGGTGATGCCCCCCGTGTTCGGGACTGACAGCCGGGGGGAAGCTGTGGCATTCTCCTAGCGGTTCCCATCGGAGCCCACCATGCCAATCCTTCGCTTCCCCTCCATCCGCTCCAAGCTCCTCGCCCTCTTCGCCGTGGCCGGCATCCTCCCGATTGCCCTCGTCAGCCTGCTCGCCTACTTCAATTCGCTCAAGGCGGTCGAGGAGATGGTGGGCAACCGCACCGAGCGGCTCTCGATGGAAGTCGCGGAGGAGCTCTCAGGGAAGCTGGGCCGGCGGGTCAACGACCGCATTCTCACCGTGAACCGGCCGGTGCAGGAGTTTCTCGCCTCCGCGGCCCGCGGGGACGCCGCGGCCCACATGGCGGCCTACTCCGCGCTCGAGCAGTACCTGGCCACGCTGTTCACGGAATATGGGGCCTACTACGAGGGGCTGCTGCTCGCCGACGCCGGCGGCGATCTCATCTTCAACTACAACCGCAACGAGGGGGCTTCAGGGATCCTGCGCAGTTCGGTCGGGGTCTGGACCCCGGCCGCCCCGGTGAAGGTGCCACCGGCGCCCCGGACCGTCACCGTGGCCCCCGTCGAGACTCCGAGCGCGGCCGCGCGCAGCCGGTTGCTGGCCGTCGAGCAGCTCGCGAAGCGCATGGAGGAGCTGAGCAAGCGGATCCAGGTGGACCGCAGCCGCCGCGATCTCTATGCGCTCCAGGCCCAGCAGGACAGCCTCACGAAGCTCCTGGAGGAGAATCTCAAGTCCGATGAGGCCTCGCGGGAACTGGCCGTCGCCCTGCGCGCCCTGCCCCATGTCATCGCGACGGTGGAGCCCCTCCTGCCCGAGGAGCCCGTCGTGGTCCCCGAGCCCACGACGCCCCCCTCCGGGTTCATCCGGATCCTTCCGGACAAGCCCCCGTTCACCGATGCGGACCGGCGGGCGGTGGAGCGGGGCGCGGACCTCGAAGACGGCGACTACATGGTCTTCACCGATCGCCTGACCCCGGGAGACTCCCGCACTCTGCGGCTCGTGCTGCCCGTCTACTCGACGGAGGAGGACGAGCGTCTGGGCACCCTGGTGGCGGACCTGCGGCTGGATCATCTCTTTCCGGAGGACCTCGCGGCGGAGAGGTTCGGGTCGAAGGGGGAGCTGGCGGTCGTCGACGCCGAGGACGGCGAGATCATCTTCCACACGCGGGCCGAGCTGATCGGTCGCGACATCCAGCAGGCCGACCACGCCGTGGCGGCCGCGATGCATGCCCGGGGCGAGGGGCACCCCCTGCCGGGGCCCTGGGCCAAGCTGCCGGGGGACATGCGCAGGCGGCTGGCCTCCGCGGAGACGGTCGGCGCCGTGCCGTGGATCGTCTTCGCGACCGCCGTGCCCAGGGAGTTCGAGAGCGAGGCCCGCAAGGCCGGGGTGATCAACCTGACCGTGGCCCTGCTCGCCATCCTCTTCGCCTTCACCGCGCTGCTCTACTCCAGCGGGAGGATCTCCCACTCGATCCGGGAGCTGACGGTGGGGGCGCGCGAGATCCAGGCCGGCAACCTCAATCACTCGATCCGGGTGCAGACCCACGACGAGATCCAGACCCTGGGTGAGGCGTTCAACGCCATGACCGCCTCTCTGCGCGAGAGCATCGCTCTGCGGGAGAAGGCGGCCCAGGAGCTCGAAGCGCTCAATCACACCCTGGAGGACCGGGTGCACGAGCGGACGAGGGAGCTTCGGGCGCTGAATGCCGCCCTGGAGACCGCGAACCAGGAGCTCAAGGAGCTGGACCGGCTCAAGTCGCAGTTCCTGGCCACGGTGTCTCATGAGTTCCGCACCCCGCTGACTTCCATCAAGGCCTTTTCGGAGATCCTCCTCGACGAGACCGCCCCGGACACAGAGTCCCCGCAGATCCGCCGGTTCCTCGGCATCATCAACGCCGAGAGCGACCGGTTGGGGCGGCTGATCAAGAACCTGCTCAACATGTCCCGGCTCGAGTCGGGGCGGATGGTCTGGCGGATGTCGGTGGTCCGGCTGTCGGATGTGGTCGCGGCGGCGGTAGACTCGCTGATTCCGGCCTTTCAGGAGAAGGGGATCGAGGCGATCCGCGGCGACGACTGTCCCGGGGTGCGGGTGCGCGTGGACCGGGACCGGATCCAGGAGGTGCTCACCAACATCCTGGAGAACGCGGTGAAGTTCAGCGAGCAGGGGGGGCGCATCTGGATCGCCTGCGCCATGGAGCCGCAGGCGGCCGGGGCCGCGCCGAGGGTCCGTGTGTCGATCCGGGACGAGGGCTGCGGAGTGCCCCCCGGGCACCTGGAGAAGATCTTCGACCGCTTCTCCCAGGTGGACGCCTCGGACACCCGGCCTCGGGGGGGCACCGGGCTGGGGCTCGCCATCAGCAAGGAAATCGTGGATCATCACGGCGGCAGGCTCTGGGCGGAGAGCGTCCCCGGAAGGGGAGCGACCTTCCACTTCACCCTGCCCGTGGCTGAAGGGGAGGCGGGGGGCGAGCCGGAGGTGGAGGAGAGCGCGCAGTCTCTCACCCCCGGGTGGCGGCCCGCCGGGGAGGAACAGCATGGCTAAGAAGGTGCTGGTCTGCGACGACGAGCCCTACATCGTCGAATCCGTGTCCTATGTGGTTCGCAAGGCGGGCTACGAGGTGGCCGTGGCCGAAGACGGCATGGAGGCGCTGACGGCGGCGCGGCGGGAGCACCCGGATCTCATCTTTCTGGACATCATGATGCCGCGCCTCTCCGGACAGGAGGTCTGCCGCCAGCTCAAGCAGGACCCCGACACCCGGAACGCCTACATCGTCATGCTCACCGCACGCGGGCAGGAGGAGGACGAGCGCCGGGCGATGGAGATGGGCGCGGATGAGTTCATGACCAAACCGTTCAGCCCGCGCAAGATGAGAGCGAAGCTGCAGGAAGTCCTCGGGGGGCCTTAGCTCACCCGGAATGACGCCCAGGGTCGCCGGGTAACGCACGGGGCCAGGCAAGGTCGCGGGATTCCATCGTAAAGGCAATCATGGACAAGGCGACGGCGGACGGAACCGCCAGAACCATCGAGAGCCTCACCAAGAACCTCCTCGAGTGCTACGAGGAGCTGGATCTGCTCTACCGGGTCACCCGCCGGATGTCCTCCTCCCTCGATGTCCAGCGGAACATGGACCTGGTCCTGCGGGAGGCGATGGAAATATTTGCCGCCGACATGGGCTGGCTCCTGCCCGCGGGCGAGGGATTGGGCAAGTTCGTGCCGGTGCAGGCCAACGCCCCCGAGGAACTGGTGGCCTTCCTGCAGGAGTCGGTGGTGGGCAAGCTCCTCGAAGAGGGCAAGTCCCGGATGTTCTACGGCCTGGCGGCGGAGCTGGGACCGGCCCGCGCCGACCTCCCGGACTCCTTCCTCTGCGCCCTCCTGCGGACGGAGCAGACGGTCTACGGGGTGCTCTGCGCGGGCCGCCGTGACGCGGAGGACATGTTCACCGCGGGGGACCTGAAGCTCGCCAACGCCCTCGCCTCCCAGGCAGCCATCTCCCTCGAGAACTTCACCCTCAACCTGAAGCGGATCGAGGAGCAGGAGACGATGATCCGCATGCAGGAGGAACTGCGCCTGGCCCTGGACATCCAGGCCAATCTTCTCCCCAAATCCCCGCCCGTCTGCGCCGGTTACGACATCGCCGGACGGAGCCTCCCGGCGATGGGGGTGGGCGGCGACTACTACGACTTCATTCCGATGGAGGACGGGCGGGTGGCCGTGTGCCTGGGGGATGTCTCCGGCAAGGGGCTTCCAGCCGCGCTCCTCATGGCGAGCCTGCAGGCCACGGTGCGGGGGCAGACCCTAATGAACGCATCCCCTTCCGAGTGCTTGCACCGCTCGAACACCATTCTCTATCACAGCACCGACAGCGAGAAGTTTGCGACCTGCTTCTTCGGGATCCTGGACACCGCGCGGCACCGGCTCTGCTACGCGAACGCGGGGCATGAGCACCCGGTGCTCTTCGGAAGGGACGGGGGGCATTCGGCCCTGGACACCGGCGGGCTGGTGCTGGGCATCCTGCCCAAGGTCGCGTTCCCGGAGGGGACCACCGAGATCGCGCCGGGCGAGGTCCTGCTCGTCTACTCGGACGGGATCAGCGAGGCGCTGGACGCGGCGGACAGGGAGTTCGGTGTGGCGCGCATGCTCGGCGTGGTGGCGGAGCATCGCGAAGCGCCCGCGGCGGATCTGGTCGAGCGCATCCTGCGAGCGGTGAGCAACCACGCGGGAGCGCGGGCGCCCTCGGACGACCGGACCCTGGTGGTCATCAAGCGGACCTAGGCGCGGCGCTGCGCGCCGCGCTTCCCGCTACCGCTTCGGCTTGTAGACATGGGTGCTCGTTCCGAAGAACGACGCCGCAGCCTCCATGAGGGTCTCGGACAGGGTGGGATGGGGGTGGATGGTGAGATCGAGGTCTTCCACCGTCGCGCCCATCTCGATCGCGAGCACCCCTTCAGCGATCAACTCGCCGGCGCCCGGCCCGCAGAGCCCCACGCCCAGGATCCGCTCCGTCTCGGGATCGACGAGGATCTTGGACACTCCGTCCGAACGGTCCAGCGTGGTGGCCCGCCCTGAGGCCGCCCAGGGGAACCGGGCGACCTCCACCTTGCGGCCGGCCGCCTTGGCTTCGGTCTCGGTGAGCCCCGCCCAGGCGATCTCGGGGTCGGTGAACACCACCGCGGGGATGGCCGCGGGCGCGAACTCCACGCTCCGTCCCGCGATGGCCTGCACCGCGGTGCGCCCCTCGTGCGAGGCCTTGTGGGCGAGCATGGGCTGGCCCACGACATCGCCGATGGCGAAGATCGAAGGCTCCGCCGTGCGCAACTGCCGGTCCACCTGCACGAATCCCTGCGGGCCGACCTGGACCCCCGTGCTCTCGAGACCCAGGTCGGCCGTGTTGGGCAGGCGCCCCACCGAGACCAGAACCCGCGTGAAGGTCTGCTCGCGCTCCTTCACCCCGGCTCCCTCCAGGGTCACCCGCACCCCGCCTTCGCTCTCCTTCATCGCCAGGACCTTGGTGTCGAGGTGGATCGCGGCGAAGGTCCCCTCCAGACGGCGGGCCAGGGGACGCACCAGATCCGGGTCCGCGCCGGGAAGAAGGCCGCCGGTCAGTTCCACGACGGTGACGCGGCTGCCCAGCGCGGCGTAGACGCTTCCCAGCTCCAGGCCGATGTACCCCCCGCCCACCACCAGCAGCGACTCCGGCACCTCCTCCAGCTTGAGAGCCCCGCTCGAGTTCATGATGCGGCTCCCGGCGGCGATCCCGGGGAGCATGGCCGCCCGGGAGCCGGTGGCGAGGATTGCGTGGCGGAACGCGATGCGGCTCCCGTCGGCCCCGCCCACGGCCAGGAGACTCGGGCCCTCGAAGTGGCCGCGACCCTGGACATAACTGATCTTGCGGCGCCTGGCGAGCTCCCCCAGGCCTCCGGTTAGCTTGCCCACCACCTCGTCCTTCCAGGCCCGCAGGCGGGGGAGGTCGATGCGCGGCGCCCCGAAATGCACGCCCCAGCGTGCGGCCTCGCGGGATTCCGTAATGAGCCTTGCCACATGGAGGAGCGCCTTGGAGGGGATGCAGCCGCGGTAGAGGCAGACCCCGCCCGGGTTGGGATCGAGGTCCACCAGCACGACCTCCATGCCGAGGTCGGCGGCCAGGAACGCGGCGGCGTAGCCGCCGGGCCCGGCGCCCAGTACGACAAGTTGCGCGCTCTGCGTGTTGGGCATGCGATGCGGCCTCCCTGCGGCGCCGCTGCGGCGCCGTTCGATCCCGGCGGCGCGGCTCGGCGCCGGTGACTATCCTTCCAGCGCCAGGAGGAGCGGCTGCTCCATCGCTTCGGCGATCCAGCGCAGGAAGCGGGCGCAGTCCGCGCCGTCCACCGCGCGGTGGTCGTAGGAGACGGCGAGCGGCAGGATCATGCGCGGGACGAAGGCGCCCTCCCGGTGGACCGCCTCGATGGTCGCGCGCCCCACCCCCAAAACGGCCACCTGCGGCCAGGCCACGATGGGCGAGAAGTAGGTCGTGCCGAGCCCCCCCAGGTTCGAGATGTTGAAGCCCGCGCCCTGGAGGTCCTCCAGGGCGATCTTGCGGGCGCGGGCCTTCCCCGAGAGATCGGCCAGCTCGGCCGCGATGGTGGTGATGTTCTTGCGGTCGGCGTCGCGGATGACCGGCACCAAGAGCCCATGTTCCGTGTCCACGGCCACCCCGACATGGACATATTTCTTGAGCACCAGCTCCTGCTCGCGGTGGTCGTAGCTGGCGTTGAACTTCGGGAAGACCTTGAGGGCCGAGGCCACGACCTTCACGAGGATCGCCGTGACGGTGAGCTTGCCGCCCGCGGCCTCCACCCGCGGCGCGTAGCGGGCCCTCCAGGCCTCGACTTCCGTGACATCGGCGCGGTCGAACTGGGTTACATGGGGGATGGCGTTCCAGGAGAGAGCCATGGTCTCCGCGGTCACCTTGCGCACCTTGTTGGTGGTCACCCGCTCCACCTCGCCGAACTTCGAGAAGTCGGGGAGGTCGGGGATGGCGAAGCCCGGAGCCGGGCGCGCGGATGCGGCCGCCGGAGCATGGGGTGCGCCGAGGGAAGCGGAGCCGGAGAGGAGATCGCGCGCATAGGCCTTCACATCCTCCAGGGAGATGCGGCCGTCCGGGCCGGAGCCGGGCACATCGTTCACATCGATCCCCAGCTCGCGGGCGAGGCGGCGCACCGAGGGCGCGGCGGGCGAGGCGGGGAGGGCCTCGGTGGGGGGTGGAGTGGAGCGGGGCGGCAACGGCGCCGCCCGTTCGGGAGCAGGCGCGGAGGGTGGGGCAGCCGCCGCGGCGGGCGCCGCCGGAGCCGGTGCCGCCTTTGCCGGGGGGGCCGCCTGGACCGATGGCGGGACCGGAGCCGCGGGCTCGGGAGCCGGCGCGGTCTGCGCGGCGGCGGGCGCGGGCTTTGCCGCACCGCCGTTCCCCTGCTCGTCGATGATGAGGATGGCCTGGCCGACCCGGATCTGGTCGCCCTCCTTGACCTTCACCTCGCGGACCACGCCGCCCGTCTCCGCGGGGACCTCGGCGGTGGCCTTGTCGGTCTCGATCTCGATGATCGCCTGGTCCTTCTCGACGCGGTCCCCGGGCGACACCAGCACCGAGAGCACCTGGGCTCCGGCGATGTTCTCACCCAGCTCGGGCAGCTTGATTTCCTTGGACATCTTGGCCTTTTCCTCTGCTATGAGGTCAGCGGGTTCTTCTTATCGGGCGCGATCCCGAGGTCGCGGAGCGCCTTCGCGGGCAGGTCCTTCTCCACATCTCCGGCGCGGGCCAGGGCTGAGAGCGCGGCCAGCACCGCATAGCGGTGGTCCACCTCGAAGAAGTCGCGCAGGTCGGCCCGGGCCTCGCTGCGGCCGAAGCCCTCCGTGCCCAGAGCGGTGAACTCCCCGGGGATCCAGTGCGAGAGCGAATAAGGCAGCGGCCGGACATAGTCCGACACCGCCACCACCGGGACCGCCTCCTCCCCCAGGACCTCGCGGACATAGGGACGGCGGGGCTCCGATTCCGGGTGGAGCCGGTTCCAGCGCTCCACCTCCAGGACATCGCGCACCAGCTCCTTGTAGCTGGTCGCGCTCCACACCTCGGCGGCCACCCCATACTGCTTCTCGAGCATCTCCTGAGCCCGCAGCACCTCGTGCATGAGGGCGCCGCTCCCGAAGAGGTGCACGCGCTTCTTCTTCGATCGCCTGCCCGCGGTGCGGAACCTGTAGAGGCCGCGCAGGATCCCTTCCTCCACTCCGGCCGGCATGGGGGGCTGCGGGACCACCTCGTTCCCGACCGTCAGGTAGTACATGGCCGGCTCCTGCTCCACATACATCCGGCGGATCCCCTCGTAGACGATCACCGCCAGCTCGTAGGCGAAGGCGGGATCGTAGGCGCGGACATTGGGGTTCGGGTAGGCCAGCAGATGGCTGTGCCCGTCCTGGTGCTGGAGGCCCTCGCCGGCCAGGGTGGTGCGGCCGGCGGTGGCGCCGATGAGGAAGCCCCGGGCCCGCATGTCCCCCGCCGCCCAGG
>CAZWKH010000055.1:0-8809 GCA_964633885.1 uncultured bacterium
GGTTTGCAGCAGGACGTGCGAGCTGTTGGGGGATCGTCCAACGGTAGGACATGCGGCTCTGGACCGTAGAATCGGGGTTCAAATCCCTGTCCCCCAGCCAAGTTTCGAGTGGCCCGTTCGTCTAGTGGTTAGGACAGGTGGTTCTCAGCCATCAGACAGGGGTTCGACTCCCCTACGGGCTACCATGTTCGAGGCCGGAGGGCGCCGGGACCGCGCTCTCCGGCCTTTTTTCTTGGCCCATGGAATCGTGACGCAATGAACATCTCCCATCCGGCCGGTTCCGTCATCGAGCGCCTGGTGGCTCTGTCCGGCGCCAACGCGGGTTTCGTGATGGATCTCTACGACCTCTATCGGGGCGATCCCGAGGCGGTGGCGGAGTCCTGGCGCAGCTACTTCCGCGAACTGGAAGGTGGGGAAGCCGGCGGAGCCCGCAAGCCCGTCGCGGGTCCCGAGGCGCCGCCCGCGGCCCCGGCGGCGCCCCCCCTCGCCCCCGGCGAGACCCTCCTTCCCCTGCGGGGCGGCCTCGCGCTCATCGTGCGCAACATGGAGGCGAGCCGGGACCTGCCCACCGCGACCTCCTACCGCCGCCTGCCGGTCAAGGTCCTGGAGGAGAACCGCCGCCTCCTCAACCACTACCTCGAGCTCAAGTCCGGGCCCAAGATCTCCTTCACCCATCTGATCGCCTGGGCCGTGCTGCGGGCCCTGGAGAAGGTGCCCGTTCTCAACGACGCCTTCGCCATGGCCGGGGGCGAGCCGCATCGCATCCGCCGGACCGCGGTGCACCTCGGCATGGCGGTGGACATGGAAAAGAAGGACGGCACCCGAACCCTCCTGGTGCCGAACCTGCGCGACGCGGGAGCCCTCGACTTCCGCCAGTTCGTCGACGCCTACACGCGGCTCATCGAGGAGGTGAGGGCAGGGCGCCTGGGCCCGGACGCATTCCAGGGCACGACGATCAGCATCACCAACCCGGGCACGGTGGGCACCGAGTCCTCGGTGCCCCGGCTCATGCCGGGCCAGGGCGCGATCATTGCCGTGGGGAGCATCGGCTACTCGGCGGAGGCCCGCGCCATGTCGCCCGAGCTGCTCTCGCGGCTCGGCATGTCCAAGAGCATGACCGTCTCCTGCACCTACGACCACCGCATCGTGCAGGGCGCGGAGTCGGGCGAGTTCCTGGGCGAGGTGGAGCGGCTCCTGAGGGGCGAGGACGGGTTCTACGACGGGATCTACCGGGCCATGGGCGTGCCGTATCAGCCCGTGCGCTGGACCCCGGATGTCGGCGTCTCCTCATTCGGCGGGGGCGCGGGCCACGAGGAGATCCTTCGCCAGGCGCGGGTGCTGCAGCTCATCAACGCCTACCGTGTGCGCGGGCACCTCCTCGCCCACCTCGACCCGCTCGGCGAGGAACCCGCATACCACCCGGAGCTGGACCCCGGCAGCTACGGCCTCACCCTCTGGGACCTGGACCGCCGCTTCATCACCGGGGCCACCGGCGACCAGGTCTCGGCCTGGGAGGAGCCGCAGGCGCCCCTGCGGGAGATCCTCCAGGTCCTGCGCAACGCCTACTGCGGCCGGATGGGCGTCGAGTACATGAACATCCAGGACCCGGAGCAGAAGCGCTGGATCCAGGAGCGGGTGGAGCCGGAGTCGGCGCGTGCGCCGCTGCCGGAACCCCTGCGCCTGCGGGCCCTCACCCTGCTGGCCAGCGCCGAGGCCTTCGAGCGCTACCTCCACGCGAAGTTCGTGGGTCACAAACGCTTCTCGCTGGAAGGGGGAGAGACCCTCATCCCGGTCGTGGACATGCTCATCGAGGAGGCGGCCCGGGAGGGCGTGGAGGAGGTGGTGATGGGCATGGCCCATCGGGGCCGCCTCAACATGCTGAGCCAGATCATCAAGGTCGATTACGCGAACATCTTCTCCGAGTTCCAGGGCAACCGGGATCCGCACATCACCCAGGGCTCCGGCGATGTGAAGTACCACCTGGGCGCCACCGGGACCCATCGGGCGCAGAACGGCCGCGAGGTGCGGATCGTGCTCGCGCCCAACCCCAGCCACCTCGAGGCCGTGGACCCGGTGGTGGAGGGCATCGCGCGGGCCAAGCAGGAGCGCTTTGGAGCGGAGGAGGGGCGCCGCCGCGTGCTGCCGGTCCTGGTGCACGGCGACGCCGCCTTCGCCGGCCAGGGGATGGTGGCGGAGACGCTCAACCTCTCCCAGCTCAAGGGCTATCGCACCGGCGGCACCGTGCACCTCATCGTCAACAACCAGATCGGGTTCACGACTCCGGTGGAGTCCGCGAGGTCCTCGGCATACTCCACCGACATCGCGAAGATGGTCCAGGCGCCGATCTTCCACGTCAACGGCGACGATCCCGAGGCCGCCATGAGGGCGGTGCGGATCGCCTTCGCCTTCCGCCAGGCGTTCCGCAGGGATGTGGTGGTGGACATCGTCTGCTACCGGCGCCATGGGCACAACGAGGGGGACGAGCCCAGCTACACCCAGCCGCGGCTCTACGCCAGGATCCGCAACCACCCCTCGGTGGCCGCCCTCTACGGGGAGCGGCTCGAGCGGGAGGGCGTGGTCGACGCGGCCGCGCGCAAGGAGATGGAGCGGGGCATCCACGCCTGCCTGGAGCTCTCGTTCGAGCATGCGCAGAAGGAGTCCTGCTCCATGCGGCCGGCGCCGATCGAGACGCCGCAGCCGCGGCCGGGCGCGGCCCCCCTGCCGCGTCCCACCGCGGTTCCTGCTGAGACCCTTCGGCGCATCGCCCACGCCGTGACCTCGGCGCCCGAGAACTTCGACCTGCATCCCAAGCTGCGGCGCTGGATGGAGGATCGGCGCAAGGTCATCGGGGCGGGGGAGGGCATCGACTGGAGCTTTGCCGAGACCCTGGCCTTCGGATCGCTGGTGCTGGAGGGGACGCCGGTGCGGCTCTCGGGTCAGGACAGCGTGCGGGGGACCTTCAGCCAGCGCCACCTCCTGCTCCACGACGACGCCGACGACTCGAGCTGGATGGCGCTGCAGCATCTCGATCCCGCCCAGGCGCCCTTCTGGGCCGTGGACAGCCCCCTCTCCGAGGAGGCGGTGCTGGGCTTCGAGTATGGGTTCAGCCTCGGCGATCCCACCGCTCTCGTCCTGTGGGAGGCCCAGTTCGGCGACTTCGTGAACGAGGCGCAGCCGGTGATCGACCAGTTCCTGGCCGGGGCGAAGGCCAAGTGGGGCCAGCCCAGCGGGCTGGTGCTGCTCCTCCCCCATGGGTACGAGGGGCAGGGGCCCGACCACTCGAGCGCGCGGCTCGAGCGCTTCCTGCAGCTTGCCGCCGAGGACAACCTCCAGGTGGCCAACTGCACCACGCCCGCGCAGCTCTTCCACCTCCTGCGCCGCCAGATCTGCGAGGAGGTCCGCATCCCGCTCGTCCTGATGACCCCCAAGAGCATACTCCGCCATCCCGGGGCGCGCTCCGCGCTGCGCGTGCTCTCCGAGGGCCGTTTCGAGCCGATGCTGCCGGATCCGGCGCCCGCGCCGCCGGAGGTCCGCCGGCTCCTGCTCTGCTCCGGAAAGATCGCTTACGACCTGCTCGAGGAGCGCGGAAAGCGTGAAGGGGCCGGGATCGCCCTGGCCCGGGTGGAGCTTCTCTATCCCTTCCCGGAGACCGCGATGCGGGAGACCCTCGCCGCCTTTCCCGAAGCGGAGGTCGTCTGGGTGCAGGAGGAGCCCCGCAACATGGGGGCATGGCGCTTCATGGAGGACCACCTGCGGCGGATCCTCGGGGAGGGGCGCGGGCCGCGCTACATCGGACGCGCCGAGAGCGCGAGCACGGCGACGGGCTACCTGGAGACCCACCGGCGGGAACAGCGGCGGATCCTGGAGGAGGCGCTGACGCCGTGAGATCTCCGGGCTTCGCGCTTCTGACGGCGGCGCTGCTCCTGGGCTCCGGAGGGATCGCGGCGGTCGCGGGCCCCGCGCCGCCGCCGCCGGCGGCCCTGCCGCTGGCGGAGGGGATCCGCGAGCCCTTCTTCTCCCTCCTGGTGGGGTTCGTGGAGAGCGACCTGCACGGCGCGGTTCCCGGAGCGCGGCTGCGCGCGGAGGCGGCGCGGCTGGGCAGGCCGACCCGCCTTCCTCTGGAGAGGATCGCGCAGTTCCGGCGGGACCCCGCCGAAGCGCCGGGGCGAGCCCATGTGGCGGCGGGCTTCACAGGGCCTCTCGACCTGCCCATTCCTTACAGCATTCTCGGCTATCACCCCGGCCGCTTCCGCGCCTCGCCAAGGGTGGTGCTCGAGGAGTGGGATCTGGGCACCCTGCGCCTGGACATCGACGGCGCCGCGCCGGCCGTGCTGGAGAATGTGCGGCTGTGGGGGGTGCGCGAGGGTCGCGTCACGATGGATGTGGACGGGTGGCTGGACCGGCTCCTGGGAGCGCGGCTGGACGATTCCCGCATCACCGGGCTCGCGATCTTCCGCTACCGCGGGGAGCGCATCGCGGTGGCGATGGGCTACAACCGGAAGGGCGAGGGCCGCTCGGGGGCATTCCGTCTGCGCGACGACGAGATCGTCTTCCCCAACCAGGCCGCGTTCATGGCTGCCGGGCGGTACCTGCGGCGCCAGGTGGAACGGATGGTCCCCGGCATACGCGACGCGCGCCCGTAGAGAGGCGCGCCTCCGGGCAGCGCGCTACCCGCCCAGCTTGACCACGCGCCGCTGCACCCGCTCCGAGCCCTGGGTGACCAGGAGGAAGTAGATGCCCGCCGGGGCCTCGGCGCCGCCCGCCATGCGGCCGTCCCACTGCACCGTGGACGCCCCCTCCGCGACGGCGATCTCGCGCAGCACCCGCCCGCCCGGATCGACGACCGCCGCCCGCACGCCGCCTCCGGCGAAGGCGCGCAGGTCCAGTGCCACCGAGGAACGCGCGGGGTTCGGATAGGGGAGCCCGGCCCGCAGGCCGCCCGCGCGGATCTCGACCTCGGACGGACCGAAGAGCTCCCGCGTCCCGTCGCGTCCCAGGGCCTCGAGCCAGTAGCGATATCGGGCGCCGGGGAGGACATCCCCATCCAGGTAGGAGATCTCCGAAGGGTCGAGGAGTCCGGCGTGGACCGGCCCGGGGGCGCCGGTTTCGGAGCGCAGCACGCGATAGCCGATCGCGGCTTCCCGGTCGGCGACGCGCCAGGCTACGCGCACGCCGCCTTCCTCCTCGCGTGCCGTGAGTTCGAGGATGCGCACCGGCGTCACCTGCGCGCCGGTCGCGGTCACGCTCAGCACCTCGCCGCGCGGGCCCAGGGCCGAGAGATCGCCGAAGAGGATCCCGGCGTTGCGCGGCGGGTCCTGTGCGGCGGTGAAGGTGATCACGCACAGGATGCCGGTGTCGGGAGGTGCGATGGCACCCCCCAAGGCGGCGAAGACGACGCGCAGCGCGCCCGAGCCCAGATCGGTGGCCTCCATGGCCAGGGCAGACAGGCTTGGGCCCGCGATGACGGAGGGGGCGCCGAGCACCTCGGCATCCGTCTGCAGGGAGAACTCCAGCCGCGAGAGGGGCAGGTTGGAGCGCAGCGTGATGGGCACCTCGAGGGGCGCTCCCGGATCCGCGTGGAGATCCGCCGGCGCCGACAGGTGAACCTCCGCGACCAGGGCCTCCGTCACCGTGACCCGGCCGGGAGTCGCGGTGAGGACCATGGGCACCGCGCCCGTGTCCAGGGCCTCAAGACCGAAGAGGGGCAGGGCCGTCGTGTCCCCGGCGTCCGCGAAGTGGTCGACGCGCAGGCGCAGGGCCGCGATCTCCCCCTCGCCCACGGCGATGCTCGCGGTTCCGCCTCCGGAGAGAACGAGTCGCCACTCGGAGGCGTTCTCCTGGATCACGCTCAGCTGCATCGATCCCGCCCGCGGGCTCACGCTCGCGTCCAGGAACGCGACCTCGAGGGGGTCGAGGGCGATGCGCGCTTCGAGCTCGGCTACCGCGTGATCGTTGGCCAGGGTGAGGGGAACGAGGACGATCCCGCCGGCAGGCCCCGAGGCGTCCCCCGCCAGAGCGAGGGCGCCCTGGCCGGGCGCGGACAGGATGCGGAAGGCCGCAGCGCTCGTGTCGGAGGCGGCGGCTCCGCCCGAGTCCCGGGCGGTCACCCGCAGGCGCGCGGCCTCGGTGGGGCTTTCCGGCACCTGCCATTGCCAGGAGCCGGTGTTCGCGATCCCTGCGGCGAGGGGAGTCCACGAGCCCCCGTCGTCGAGGCTCAGGTCCAGATCGATGGACAGCGCGGCCCCGTCCTCGGGATCCTCCGCGGTCCACTCGACCGCCTGCCAGGTGCCCGCGGTCCAGCTTTCGCCGCCGTCGGGGGAGAGGAGCGCCACCGAGGGGGGATTCACGATGGTCACGAAGGTGGCGGTGAGCCGGTAGGCGAGCGCCGCCGAGTACCCGGAGGCGGAGCGCACCCGGATCCAGAACCGGCCGCGACCCAGAAGGAGGTAGTCGATGCGCTCGTCCGCGTTCCCCTCCGCGTCCGAGCAGGGGACGAGGAAGTTTCCCTCCTGATCGGCGAGGCAGACATCGTAGTCCGTGCCCGCGGGGATGTCGGTCAGGGTGATGCTCAGATCGCCGGCGTCCGCATCGAAGTTGTACCAGTCGACATCTCCCTCCGTGGAGATCATCGACTCGACCACGATGCCGCTGGCGAGGGGGCCGTACGCCTCCGCGATGGTGTCGTTCGGCTCGAAGCTGTCGGCCTGGAGCGGGGATGCCGCGGCGGCGAGGGCGATCAGCGAGACGAGTATGGCGCGCATGGTGCTTCCCCCCCCGGAGCGGTGGTCGGTTCCCTCTGTTTTCGGCCCCCGGCGGGGGCCCCTTAACCCACGGAGGCTGTTGACGCTTGGGACAAGGGCCGCCATCCTTCGCGTCCTCATCCGCAACCCGGCGAGGTGTCCCATGCTCGAGCTCGCTCTGGCCGTGCCGCTGGCCTTTCTGGTCGGGCTGTCGCTCGGGCTCCTGGGTGGCGGCGGGTCGATTCTCGCCGTGCCCATCCTAGTGTATCTCCTGGGGCTGGCCCCCAAGCCCGCCATCGCGACATCGCTCGTGGTCGTGGGCGTGACCTCGCTCACCGGCGCGCTCCGCCACGCGCGCCACGGCAACCTGGACGCGAGAGTGGGGCTGGGCTTCGGGATCGCGGGCATCGCGGGCGCCTCGGCGGGAAGCCGCATCGCCGCGATGGAGGCCGTGCCGGGGACGGTTCTGCTGTTCGCCTTCGCCCTGCTCATGGTGGTCGTGGCCGCAACGATGCTGCGCCGCCCTCCCGGAGCGGGCGAGCAGCAGGCGCCCGAGGTGCGCAGGGGGATCGCACCGGCGAGGGTGCTGGGCTTTGGGCTCCTGACCGGGTTTCTGACCGGGCTCCTCGGGGTGGGAGGCGGTTTCATCATCGTGCCGACCCTGGTCCTGGCGGCGGGCCTTCCCATGCGCCTCGCCGTGGGCACCTCGCTGCTGGTCATCGCGATCAACTGCGCGGCGGGGCTGGTCGGGTTCCTGGGCCGCGTGCCCATCCGCTGGACCCTGGCCGGGATCTTCACCCTGGCCGGTGTCGCGGGAAGCCTGGCCGGAGCGAACTTGGCCGCACGCACCCACCCACAGCGCCTGCGGCGCGGCTTCGCGGTGTTCCTGCTTCTCGCGGGAACGGCAATGCTGATCGAGAAAGGGCTCGAGATCGCGGGCGGCTAGGGAAGCAGGCGGAAGGCGGCCACGGCGACAAGCTTTCCTTCACCCTGGAGCGGTTGGAGGAGCTCGCGGATGCGGGTCCCCCAGGCTTCCAGCGCCTCGGTCCCGACCAGCCCCCAGGCCAGGGGATCCCCCTCCCGCCGCGCGCCGCGCTCGCCGGTGAAGTAGCGGTCCCAATCCCGCCGGCGCTTGCCCTCGAGATCCACGACGACGGCCTCGAACTCGGAGCCGCGCTTGACCATGGCCAGGGCTCCCGCTCCAGCGCTTCCCGTTCCGGGCACCTCCAGGAGGGCGACCTGGCCTCGATGCCCGTCTTCGAGCTCCAGCAGGATCCCCTCGACCAGAGGATGGCCGGAGGCGAAGAAGTCCAGGGTCTCGCGGGCCACGGCCTCCTCACGGTCGAAGGTGCCCAGCCAGCGGGTCCCTTCCGGCACGCCGGGGATGCTCTCCACCACCGCCTCCGGACCGAACTCGATGTACCACGCGCCGCGGCCCTGCTTGCATACGGTCTCGAAGCCGAACTGGCCGCAGGCTTCGAGCACGACCTGCGCGGTGCGCGGCTCCAGATCCGGCGGGATGCGGGCCAGGATCGCCGCCGCCCGCTCCGGCCGGTAGCGGTTGCGGTGGAGGTCGTGGTAGAGGGCGCGGTTCATGCGCTCCCGGGCCTCGTGGGTCTCCCGCACCACGGCGTCGATGTCCAGCTGCGGCGGGCGGGACCTGGTGGCCCGGCGAATCGCCTCCTCGACATGGTGGAGCGAGCGGTCGAGCCCGCCGAGCGGCTCCTGGAAGATGCCGAGGCGCTCGTAGAGGCGTGCGATCTGCGCGGCCAGCCCCTGCCGCGGACGGAAGTAGTGGATCACCACGGGCTGCGTGCGGCTGATGCGGTCGAGGCGTCCGATCCGCTGCTCGAGGAGCACCGGATCCCAGGGAAGGTCGAAGAGCACCAGGCTCCGGCAGAACTCGAAGTTGCGGCCCTCGCCGCCCGACTCGGTGGAGATGAGGAGCGTGGGCCCGTCGGGCTGCGCGAAGCGGGCCACCTCGAGGTCCCGCGCGGCGGGGGTGAGGTCCTCGTGGAAGACGCCCACCCGCTGGAGCGTCGCGCGCTCGACGTGTCGGACGTGGCGGA
>CAZWKH010000055.1:8819-11045 GCA_964633885.1 uncultured bacterium
CGCTCGACCGCGCCTTTGAGGATCTCCAGCGATTCGCGGCGGGCCGTGAAGAGGAGGATCTTGTCCCCGGCTTTCCTCCAGGCGGGGAACTGCTCCAGGATCCAGCCCAGGCGGGGATCTTCGGCGCCGGTGGGCGCGGCCAGCGCGCGTTCGATGCGCTCGGCGCGGCGGATCGCGGCCAGGCGATCGGGGGCCGGCTCGTCGAGAAGGGTGTTCTCCAGATCCTCCAGCGCGGGCCATTCGGGAAGGTCCACCGGACAGGGGACCCGCGGGGGCAGGCCGCCGATGTCGGCGCGGCGCGTCGCGCTGGTGCAGGGATAGAGGGGGACGCCCGCGTCGAGCCGCCCTCGGAACTCCTCCCAGGAGCCGTATTCCTCGGGCCGCAGCAGCTCGAGGAGCCGGAAGAAGCCATGGGCGTCGGCCTCGAGGGGGGTGGCCGAGAGGAGGAGGACATTGCGGCTCGCCGCGGCGAGGGGAGCGATGGCGCGGTAGGCGGGACTGCCCGGGTGTCCGGCGCGCCGCTCCAGGCGATGCGCCTCGTCCACGACCAGGAGATCCGGACGGGCGGCCTCGGCGCGGCGCACCAGATCCCCTTCGGCGATCAGATCCTCCAGCGCGATCACCGTCCGGGGATGCACCTCGAAGGGATTCCAGTCCGGACCGAAGTCCTTGCGCACGTCGCGGCGGCGCTCCGCGTCGAGGAGCACGAAGATCTGGTGGAACTTGCGGTAGAGCTCGCCCAGCCACTGCACGGTGAGGGAGGCGGGGGCGACGATGACGACCCGCTCGGCGCGGCCCACCCTGAGAAGCCGGTTCAGGATCAGGCAGGCCTCCACCGTCTTGCCGAGCCCCACCTCGTCGGCGAGGAGCCAGCGCACGGGGTCCGTGGCCACCGCCTGCTCGGCCACATGGAACTGATGCGGAAAGATCCGGATGCGCCCGCCCAGGAAGGATCCCAGCCCGTCCGCCTCCCGCAGCCGGGCCAGGCGGAGGCTGTCCATCCGGTTCTCCCACGCAGGGAGGTGGTCCGTCTCGAGGCGCGCGAGCCGCTCGACCATGTCCTCGTGAAAGGACTCGTGCCACCGCGCGGGATCGGTCCCCTTGGGGAGGGTGAGAGGCGCAAAGGCATGGTCGCGCACCGCGAACTCCAGGGTCTCTCCGCGGCGGGGGAAGCGGATGCGCATGCGCCCCCCCTCGATGGAGAGGACCTCGCCGGGCCCCAGGTCGCGGTTGTAGCGGTGGAGTACCTTGTCGCCGGGCTTGAGCATCAGGCGTCCCCGCGCCGGGATCGCAGCAACGACCGCCCCTCTCTCAGTCCAGCCCGGCCGGGCCGGCGGGCCCCTTGAGGTGGCGGTCCAGGAACTCCACCAGCCGCCGGTAGGCCACGAGGGCGTTGGCGCGCTTGGCCACGCCATGCCCCTCGTCGGGGAAGATCAGGGTGTCCACCTCGCCTCCCCGGGCGCGGATGGCCTCCACGATCTGGCGTGCTTCGCTCACGGGGACTCGAGGGTCGTTCTCGCCGTGCACCACCAGGAGCGGCGTCTCGATGAGCCCCGCCTTGTGCAGGGGCGAAATGCTCTCCAGGAACGGCCTGTCGGTGAGGGGGCCGTACTCCGCCTCCCGCATCGCGCGACGGTACTCGGCGGTGCGCTCCAGGAAGGTGACGAAGTTGGCGATACCCACCTCGTCCACGGCGGCGGAGAAGACCTTCGGGTACTCGGTGATCGCGGCGAGGGTCATGTAGCCGCCGTAAGAGCCGCCCTTTACGGAGAGACGGCCCGGCTCGGAGTAGCCGTTGCGGACCAGGTAGTCCGCCGCGGCCTTCATGTCCTTCACCGAGTCGAGCCGCTTGCGGTAGTTGTCCATGTCCAGGTAGGCCTTCCCGTAGCCGGAGGAGCCGCGGACATTGGGAGCCAGGATCCCGTACCCGTTCAGGAGCAGGTACTGGAAGTGGCGGACGAAGCCGGGCTGGAACTGGGACTCCGGTCCGCCGTGCATGTGCAGCACGAAGGGCACGGGGTGACCGGGCTCGTAGCCGGGCGGCAGGTAGAGGAAGGCGGGGATCTCCACCCCGTCGAAGGAGGCGTAGCGCACCAGCTCCGGCGCGCAGAAGCGCGAGGGGTCCACCCCGGCGTAGGTCGAGTGCGTCAGCTTGCGCAGCTCGGGGGCCTTCCAGTCCCAGAGCCAGACATCGTAGTCCGCCTGGTACCACCTGGAGTTCATGTC
>CAZWKH010000056.1:0-8479 GCA_964633885.1 uncultured bacterium
CGATTTGGAAAGCAGCTTTCACTTCTCCCCGCCGCCCCCCCCGAAGACCCCCGCTCACCTCGAGGACATCCTGCTCGCCATGGAGGCCATCCCCATCGGCGTGACGGTGACGGATGAGACGGGACGCGTCGTGCATGTCAACTCGCGGGTTCTTCAGTGGCTCGGGCGGGACCGCGAAGAAGTCGTGGGCCAGAGCCTCCGGCTCCTGGCCGGGGGCTCCATCGACGATGCCGCGCTCAAGGCCATGCACGAGAAGTCCCTCGCGGGCGGGTGGCGAGGGGAATTCACCTGTGTGCGCAAGGACGGGTCGAGCTTCCCCGTCTACCTGGAAACCAATGTCCTGCGAGGGCGCGGCGGCGATCCGCCCCTCGTCATCGGCGTGGCCCGGGACATCACCGACCAGCGCGCGCTGCAGGCCCGGCTGATCGCGGAGGAGAAGGCGGGGACCCTGGGTCTCATCACCCGCAATGTCGCCCATCAGGTCCGCAACCACCTCTCCTCCATCAGCATGAGCCTCTACTTCCTCGAGGAGTCCGTCCCGCCCTCCAGCGATGGCGAGACGCATATCGACGCGATCCGCCAGGAGATGAACCGCATCAAGCTGTTCCTGGATTCCCTGGCGAGCTACGCGCATCCCTCCGCGCCCGAGTTCGAGGAGGCGAGCCTGATCGAGGTGGTGAACCAGGGCCTCGACGAGGCCCGGCCTATCCTGCGGCTCAAGTCCGTGGCGGTGAGACGCCAGTTCCCACCCGACGGGCCCGTCCTCCGCCTGGATCGGGCCCAGCTCGCGCGGGCGGTCGCCCAGGTGGCCCAGAACTCGGCGGAGTCGATGGAGCATCCGGGCGCGGTGCATGTGGTCATCAAGCGGCAGTCCCTCGACGATCGGGTGTACTGGCTGGTCGAGATCCGTGACGACGGCAAGGGGATCGCCCCCAACCTCCAGGAGCGGGTATTCGAGCCCTTCTTCACCACCTCCGAGAGCCAGATCGGGCTGGGCCTGACCATGGCGCGCCGGGCGATGGAGCTCCACGGCGGTGAAGTGCGCCTCGAATCCGCACCCGGCCGGGGCACGGTGGTCACCCTGGTTATCCCGGCCGGAGGGGAGGAGACGGCGTGAACACCCCGGAACGGCTCCTCGTCGTCGACGACGAGGTTACCCTCACCCGCATGCTCTTCAGGTTCTTCCGCGCGCGGGGCTTCGAGACCTTCACCGCCCTCTCGCTGCGGGAGGGAATCGAACGCTACAGGGAAACGCGCCCGGCCTTCGTGATCTGCGATGTCCACCTTCCCGACGGCAGCGGTCTCGACCTGCTCAGAGAGGTGCGGAGCCTGGACCCGGATGTCTATGTGATCATGATCACCGCCTACGACGACATGGACACGACGGTGGCGGCCATCAAACGGGGCGCCTTCGACTACATCCACAAGCCCTTCGAACCCCAGGAGCTGGAGATCGTCGTCAACAAGGCTCGCGAGAACCGGCGGCTCACCCAGGCGGTCAGCAGGCTCCAGGCCGAGCGCAGCGCGCCGGTCCGCGCGAACGCCCTGGTGGGGAAGAGCAAGCCGATGCTGGAGGTCTACAAGACCATCGGCGTGGTCTCCGCCAGCAAGACCACCGTCCTCGTCACCGGGGAGAGCGGAACGGGCAAGGAGCTGATCGCCCGCGCGATCCACAGCAACGCATCCCCCCAGGAGCCCTTCGTCTCCGTCAACTGCTCGGCCATCGTGGAGACCCTTCTCGAGAGCGAACTCTTCGGCCACGAGAAGGGGGCCTTCACCGGCGCCATCTACCGCAAGCAGGGGAAATTCGAGCTGGCCGGCAACGGCGCCATCTTCCTCGACGAGATCGGGGACATGTCGGCCAACCTGCAGACCAAGCTCCTGCGCGTGCTGCAGGAACGCGAGTTCACCCGGGTGGGCGGGCACGAGGTGCTGCGCACGGAGGCACGGGTCATCGCGGCCACGAACCGCAACCTGGAGGCCATGGTCGCCCAGGGCCTGTTCCGCGAGGATCTCTACTACCGGCTGAAGGTCATCACCATCAGCGTCCCCCCTCTGCGCGAGCGCAAGGAGGACATTCCCCTGCTCGTAGAGTACTTCCTCAAGAAGATCAACACGGAGGTTCACCGCGATGTGTACAAGGTGCCCGACGAGGTAATGGCGGAGCTGATCCGGTACGACTGGCGCGGCAATGTCCGCGAGCTGGAAAATGTGCTCACCCGGGCCGTGGTCCTGAGCAAGGGGGAGGTCCTGGAGCTTCCCGAGCAGAGCCTCGATTCCGGCCTCCCCGCCGACGGGCACCCGGCTCCCTCCCAGCTGGCGAGCCTGGAGGACATGGAGTCAGCTCATATCCGCCGGGTGCTGGACGCGGTCGGCTGGCATCAGGGACGGGCCTGCGCGGTCCTCGGCATCTCCCGCCCGACGCTGCGCAAGAAGATTCGCCTCTACCAGTTGAAACATTCTTCCCAGGCGTAGAGAGATTTTACTGGCCAGACCGGTCCCTCCTGAAAGCCGGCATGAGCGCCGCCGCGGCAACCCGCTCAATTACAACATTTTGCAAATTTAGAAGAATCGCGGTGCGGTTGGCACGAATTCTGATGAACTAATCCTTTGCCGATGGTAGACCAGGGACCGGACCCTGGTTCCAAATGGGGCGGAATGAGAGGGTCCGATGTACACGAACGACGCGAAAGTCCACATGCTGTACCTGGGTCAGAAGCTCAGGAAACTCCGCAAGGAGCAGAATCTCACGCAGTTGGAATTGGCCCACCAGGTGGGCATCACCAACGGCCAGATCTCCACGATCGAGCGCGGGGTCTCCTCGCCCTCCCTCGCCACCCTGCACCGCATCGCGCAGGCGCTGAATGTCCCGATGACGGAGTTCTTCGAGGACGAGCGGCAGAAGGAGGTCGAGCTTGTCCGCAAGGGGAAGGGCCGCAAGGTGGCCGGGAGCAGGGAGAACGCGAGCATCGAGGTGCTCTGCGCTCGCTCCAACTCCGGCGCCTTCAATGTCATGTTCCTGGAACTGGATTCCGGCGAGATCCGCCTGAGTCCTAGGCCCAGCGTCCCCGACGAGTATTTTCTCTATGTGCTACGGGGCAAGTGCGAGATCCAGATGCAGGGCGACAGCTTCGTCGTGGATCCCGGAGACTCGATCTTCGTGAAGGCCCAGAAGGATCAGATCATCCGCAATGTCGGAGCGGACGAGCTGCGCCTCCTCCTGGTCACCCGCTCGGAGATGGTGGCCCCGGAGGTCCGCTCGCTTCTCGCGAACACCGTCAGGAACTGACCCCTCCGGCTTGCCGGCATCCCGGAGACCGTGGGGTCGGGTTCCCCCCCCGACCCCGCCTTTGGAACGGCGGAGCGGCCCTGACGGTCGCTCCGCCGGTTCGTTTCCCGCGGAGTCCGCTTGTCCCCGGGCCATCCCTCTCCGTAAGATGAGCTTGGATCGACCAGGGCTTTCGAGGGATACCCCCCATGACGACGACCTCACGCGCCATCGCCGCCTGCGCGACGGCGCTCCTTCTGCTCCTTGCCGTTTCGGCCTGTGACGACGGCGGGACCAACCCGCCGAGCGGCCGGGAGCCTCGCACGATCCTCGTCCCGGACGAGATGGACCTGGAAGAAGCCGCCCGGGAGGCGGTCGCGGGCGACACCCTGCTCCTGCGCGTCTTCTTCCCGATCCCTCCCGTCGGCGAGACCGTCACCTTCCGCGCCGCCCAGACACCGCTGTTCATCCGCGGCGACAAGAGCCTTCCCCTGATCAGCGGGACAGGAGACTTCGCGCTGCTGCGCTTCGAGAGTCCGAAGGCGGGAACCCAGGTCGAGGCGGTGGCTTTCTCCGGCGGCTCGCCCGCGATCGAGGTGGTCGGAACCGGAGGCATCCTGGTCAGCGCCTGCCGCTTCACGGGAGGCTCGGTCCAGATCCGGGGGAGCGGCTCCGGCCTGACCCTCCAGGCGGAGGGGAACCTCCTGGAGACGGCGGCCGGCTTCGCCATGGAGGCCGCCGACCGCTGCCGTCTCGTCGCCACGCAGAACACCGTCATCCGCCCGGACGAGGTCGGGATCCTGCTCGCGGGGCAATCCGAGGGACTCCTCACCGCGAACATCGTCCTTCCGGCCTCCGGCGCCGCCGGGATCGAGTGCCGGGACGGGTCGCAGCTCCTTCCGGAGAGCGGCTGCAACGACCTTTTCGGGAGCCTGGACAACGCCTATGTGGGGTGCGTCGCGCCGGCCACGGACTTCCAGCTCGATCCGCAATTCTGCGACGCGGCCCACGGCGTCTACACGCTGGTGTCCACCTCGCCCTGCGCGCCTCTCAACTCCGGCGGATGCGGGCGGATCGGAGCGAGGGATGTGGCCTGCGAGCCGGAGATCCCTGCTACAGGACCACCGATCCTCCCCCGAGGATCTCGTTGACCGCGTCGCGGAAGAAGGTGGGTGCGGCGGGGAGGTCGGGGGAGACCTTCTCCCGGTAGACCTCGAAAGCGCCCGCGATGGCCGGGCCGAAGCGGCTCAGCACCGTCTCGCTGAGGATGGCGTCGTCCCGTTCGCTGCGCCGATTGAGGACCATCTCGGAGATCATGGCGCGGGCCATGCGCCGGGCCAGGGCGGGGTCGCTGATCCGGGGCCGGGCCGGGGGGGCGGCCGGCCTGACCTCCGGCGGGGCCGCGACGCCCCCCGGCTCCGGCAGACGCACCTCGCGCGCGGGCTCCGTGACCGAAGGCACGGGGGCATGGGCGTGCACCGGCGCCGCTCCGGCGTCCACCCCGGCGCCGTCCCCTTCGCTCTGGGCCGTGACCGGGAATACCGCCTTGCAGCGCGGGCAGCGAAGCTTGAACACGCCGACCGGGATCCTGTCGGCCGAGATCTCGTACTTGGATCGACAGTCGGGACACCGAACGATCATGTCGCCCCCGCTCAACCGGCGTCGACCAGCACGCCGGTGGTTTCGAGCATCCCCTTGAGCCGGCGCCGCAAGGGCTCCCACTCGGGCCCCCGCGCGCCCTCGAAGGCGCCCTCGTCCAGCGCCTTCCTCGCTTCATCCCTGGCCACCAGAACCATCCGCGCATCGCGCCACGGATCGGCCAGCTTGTAACCCGGCCGCCCGCTCTGGCGCGTGCCGGCGACATCCCCTTGCCCGCGCAGCGAGAGGTCCAGCTCGGCGAGCTCAAACCCGTCGTCGATGCGGGCGAACCGATCGAGACGGTCCGCCGCGGCCTCGTCGAGCCCCTCCCCGAGGATCAGCACGCAGTAGGACAGGTGCTTCCCTCGCCCCACCCTACCACGCAACTGGTGGAGTTGGCTCAGGCCATATCGCTCCGGATGCTCGATGACGAGGAAGGAGGCGTTGGGCACATCGATCCCCACCTCGATCACCGTAGTCGCCACCAGAACATGCACCTCGCCGGCCACGAACCGGCCCATGACCGCGTCCTTCTCCTCGGACTTCATCTGTCCGTGGAGCAGGGCCACCTCGAAGTCGCGGAACTCGGGTCGGGCGGCGAGCCGCTTGGCCATGGTCGTGGCCGCCTTGAGATCCGACTTCTCGGATTCCTCCACCAGCGGGTAGATGATAAAGGCTTGGCGCCCTTCGCTCAAACGCTCGCCGAGGAATTCGTAGACCGCCTCGCGCTTGTGCTCTGGCGTCACCCGGGTGATGACCCGTCCCCGGCCCGCCGGACGATGGCGGATGAGGGAGATCTCCAGGTCCGCGTAACGGACCAGGGCCAGGCTCCGCGGGATGGGCGTGGCCGACATGACCAACATGTGCGGGGCCCGCCCCTTCTCCAGGAGGGCCACCCGCTGGAGCACCCCGAAGCGATGCTGCTCGTCCACCACGACCAGCCCCAGATCGTGGAAACGCACATCCTCCTGGAAGAGGGCGTGGGTGCCCACGACCAGGGGTACGGTGCCGTCGGCCAGGTGGCGCAGCACCTCGCGCCGCGTGCCCGCGTTGAGGCTGCCGGTGAGGAGCCTGGTGTCCAGGCCGAAGGGAGCGGCCAGCTCGCGCAGGGTCCGCAGGTGCTGCTCGGCGAGGATCTCCGTGGGGACCATGAACGCCGTCTGCACCCCCGCGTCGGCGGCGGCGGCGGCGGCCAGAAGGGCGACCACGGTCTTGCCGGAGCCGACATCCCCCTGGAGGAGCCGGTTCATGGGACGGCCCGAGCGCAGGTCCGCGAGGATTTCCTCCAGTGCGGCCTCCTGGTCCGGGGTGAGGCGGAAGGGAAGTGCCGCCTTGAGGCGGCGGAAGGTGGGCCCGCCGGATTCCAGGATCGCGGACCTGCGCCCCCTTTCGCGGCGCAGGCGCACCGCGTAGACGAAGAGCTGGTCGAGAAAGACCTCCTCGAAGGCCAGCCGCCGCCGCGCCGCCGTGCGGGCCTCCGGCGAGGCCGGGAAGTGGATGTCCTCCAGGGCGCGGGCCAGCGGGGCGAGCCGGAAGCGCTCGCGCAGCGATCCGGGAAGGGTGTCCTCGAGGCCGGGCAGGCAGGCGTCGAGGGCTTGCCGCACCCAATGGCGGAGCTGGCGCTGGGTGATCCCCTTGGTGGCGGGGTAGACCGGGAAGAGGCGCCCGGTGTGGATCTCGGCCTCCTCCTCCGCGTCCAGGATCTCGTACTCGGGGCTCTGGAACTGGAGGGCCCCGCGGTACACACCGAGGGGGCCCGACACAAGGACCTTCGCCCCCTCCACGAAATGCGGCCGGCGCCAGGCCCCGCCGAAGAAGACGAGGGTGGCCGACCCGCCCTCGTCCGCGACCCGCACTTCCAGGCGCTGCGAGGTGGCGGCGCGCCAGCGCCTCCCCGAGGGAGGCCCCGCCACCCGGGTCCCGGTCACCTTGCCCAGCACGGTGACCACGCTGCGGCGCGAGGCGCCGTCGGCGTCCTCCTCGGTCATGCCCGCGTCGGCTGCGGTGAGGGACCGGATGGGCCGGATCTCGCGGCGGTCCACCCACCGGGCGGGGTAATGGGCCAGGAGGTCCCGCAGGGTGGCCACGCCGAGGCGCTCCAGGGCCTCGGCGGCCCGCTTCCCCACCCCCGGAAGGGCCTGTACCCCGGCCTCGGGCGTCATCGCTCGCATCGGGGGGCCATTCTAGGCTCCGGGGGGACCCGGCACAATGCGCCCTTGAGCGACGGCGGGGCCTGTGCTAGCCTCTTTCGGCTTTGCGCCGGGTTCATCGGTGGCCCCGGCCGGACAAGGAGATCCCTCGTGGCCAAGGCATGTGACATCTGCGGCAAGGGCCCGGTCTACGGCAATCGCGTCAGCCACGCGCACAACCTCACCCGTCGCCGGTGGGAACCGAACCTTCAGAGCGTGCGCGCGATCGTGGACGGAGTGCCCAAGAAGATCCGGGTCTGCACCCGCTGCCTGCGCTCAGGCAAGGTCGTCAAGAACGTTCGCGCTCCCAAGACGGGGCCGGCGGCGGAGGCTTGATCGGGGCGGCCTGTCGCGCCGCCCTTCCACTTCTCCCCCGCTAACTCCCCGCGTCGTTCTCGACCAACCGCCAACCATCCATCGTCAGGCTCTGCGCCACCGGATGTCCGGGGGCCAGTTCGAGCACCTCCGCCACCAGGCGGCGGGCTTCCTCGTCACGCCTGGCCCGGCGGCATAGGATCGCCAGCCCCAGCCGCGCGTCCACATAGCCCGGGTGCAGCTCCAGCGCTTCCAGGAACTCCCGCTCCGCCTCGGCGGTCTCCCCCATCTCGAGGAGCGCCTCTCCCAGAAGCTCGTGCACATCGGCCAGCTTCGGGGCGATCTCCAGCGCGCGCCGCAGCGGCGGCACCGCGTCGTCGGGGCGCCCCAGACGCACCAGCGCGCGGCCCAGCGCGGCATGGGCGGCCGCGTACTCCGGCCGCAGCCGGATCGCCTCGCGGAACTCGCGCAGCGCGTCGTCGGCATGGCCCCCGCCCAGGTGGGCCAGTCCGAGCTGCATACGCAGGTCCGGATAATCCGGATGGTCCTGCACCGCCTTGGCGAGGTAATCCGCGGCGGTCGCGTGCTCGCCGAAATCCAGGTGCGCGGCGCCGACATAGGCGTGCTGCGGCACCAGGCGGCGGTCCGCCTCGAGGCCCGCGCGCAGGTCCGCAAGCCCCATTTCACGGTCCCCCAGGGCCAGCCGGGCCTGCCCGAGGGTGAAGCGCGCGCGGCCGAACTGCGGGTTGGCGGAGAGGGCACGCGCCAGCGGCTCCAGGGCCTCGCGCGCGCGGCCGGCCCGCAACGCGGCCACGCCCTCGTAGTAGGCCACATCCACGAAGGCGGGCTTGCGCTCGCCGGCCCGGCGCAGTGAGACCAGGGCCTCGGCGGGACGGTCCAGAAGGAGGAGCGCGATGCCGCGGGCGAGAAGCGCTTCGATGTAGTTCGCGTTGATGGCCAGAGCCGCGTCGAACGCGGCCAGGGCCTCCTCCTGCCGGCCCATTTCCGCCAGCACCTGCCCGTAGCGGCAGCGCAGATCGGCGTAGCCGGGCTTCTCCTTGACCGCCTG
>CAZWKH010000056.1:8489-11038 GCA_964633885.1 uncultured bacterium
GACCTGGGCCAGGGCCTCCAGGGACTCCTCGCGGTTCCCCCGGTCGTAGGCCTCCAGGGCGTGGGCGAGATGGCGGTTGTCCCGCTCCTTGATCTCCACCAGGCCGCGCAGCTCCTCCACGGCGTGGGCGGGAAGGGGCCCATGTCCGAGGGCGCGCACCGAGGGCGGCAGCTCGAAGCGCAGGGCCGCCAGCCGGGCCAGGTCCTCTGCGCGGGCATCCATCCGGCCCAGGGCATCGTGGACGATCGCGCGATAGGCGAGGGCCTCGGGATAGTCCGGCTTGAGCTCCAGGGCGCGTCCGAAATGCGGGACGGCGCGCTCCGGCCTGCCCTGGCGCTCCTCCATCACCCCGATGTAGTAGTGGAGGTCCGGGTAGTTCCCCTCCACCGCAGCCGCATGTTCGAACTCCTGCTGGGCCCGGGCGAACTCCTGCTGGCGGTAGAGGGCAAGACCCAGGTGCGTGTGGGCCTCGGCGGCGTAGAAGCGGGCCAGCTCGACATCCGGATTGGAGGGATCCCGGACCGCGTCGAGCAGGTGCTCGAACTCCGCCACCGCCGCCGCGTACTCGCGGCGGTTGAAGTGCATGATCCCCCGGGCGTAGTGGGGATTGCCCCATCGGCCGAACAACCGGCTCAGGAACGACACCTACTGCCCCCTCTCGCCGCCGCCGGCTCAGTCCATCTGCTTGCGGATGAAGGCGGGCACATCGAGGCCGCCGTGGCCCTGCACCCGCTCCCACCGCTCGCGGTTGACCGTCGAGGCCGCCGTGAGCCGCTTCTCCGCCGTGGGGCCCTCGGCCGCCGAGGCGCGGCCCGGGAAGGAGTCCGCGGAGAAGGACCGCCTCACCGCCGGACGCTGCACTTCGGTGGCTCTCTCCTCCAGGGGCGGCATGCCGAATCCGGTGGCGATCACGGTGATGCGCACCGAGTCCACCAGCTCCGGATCGATCACGGCGCCGAAGATCACATTGGCGTCCCCGCCCACGGCCTCGTTGATGATGTTCATCGCCTCGCTCACCGTGTGGATGCCGAGGCCCACGCCGCCGCAGATGTTGACCAGCACGGCCTCCGCGCCGGCGATGCTCACATCCTCGAGCAGGGGGCTCGAGATGGCCATGCGGGCGGCGTCCTCGGCGCTGGTCTCGCCGGAGGCGAAGCCGGTGCCCATGAGCGCATTCCCGCGCGCGCTCATGACCGAGCGCACATCGGCGAAGTCGAGGTTGATGAGCCCGGGGACGGTGATGAGATCGCTGATGCCCCGCGTCGCGTGGAAGAGCACCTCGTCCGCCCGGCGGAACGCGTCCACGAGCGAGGTCATCTTGTCGGTGACGGTGAGGAGCCGCTGGTTGGGTATCACGATGAGGGTGTCCACCTCGTCGCGCAGGGCGGCCAGGCCCTCTTCCGCCTGGCGCATCCGCTGGCGCCCCTCGAAGATGAAGGGCTTGGTGACCACGGCCACGGTGAGCGCGCCCTCTTCGCGCGCCACCCGGGCCACGGTCGGCGAGGCGCCGGTGCCGGTGCCTCCACCCATCCCCGCGGTGATGAAGACCATGTCCGCGCCGCGCACCGCGTCGCGCACATCCTCGATCGATTCCTGGGCGGCCTGGCGGCCGACCTCGGGCTTGCCCCCGCAACCCAGCCCCTCGGTGAGGCCGTTGCCCAGGTGGACCTTGCGCGCGGCGAGGCTCTGCTCAAGCACCTGCGCGTCCGAGTTCATGGCCACGAACTCCACGCCCGTGAGCCCGCCCTGGACCATGCCGTTCACGGCGTTGCCGCCGCCGCCGCCGACGCCGATCACCTTGAGCACGGCGTGCGTCTTGGGCTCCACCAACTCCAACATCATGGGATCCCTCCTTCCCTCTGTCCTCGAAGAACCGTCGCGCGGCGGCCCGCCCGGCATCCCTCCGCGCGATCCCCGTTCCGCCTGGCCGGAATCCGGGCCATCACCGGCCCGGGGAGACCATCACCGGTCTCCGACTAGAAGAACTCGCCCAGCCAACGCCTCACCGGCGCCGAGATCTTCTGCAGGAGGCGCGACTCCTCGAACGCCTCGCCTCCATCCTTCTCCCGCGCGTAGAGCAGAAGCCCCACCGCGGTCGCGTAGCGCGGATCCTCCACCGCCTCGCGGCTGCCGGCGACTCCGCGCGGCACGCCGCGCCGCACCGGCATCTCGAAGATGCGTTCCGCGAGCTCCTCGACTCCGTCCATCGAGGCTCCCCCGCCGGTGAGCACGACACCGCCGGCGAGGAGGTCCGTGAAGATGCTCTTCTTCGCCTCACGATAAACCATCGTGAAGATCTCTTCCATACGTGGCTCGATCATCGAGGCCAAAAGTTGTCGTGCGATGGGTCGGGGCTCACGCCCTCCGACCCCCGGCACCTCGACCGTCTCCTCCGGAGAGAGCCGCGCGGCGGTCGCGCACCCGTGCGAGGAGACCGCCCGCGCCGGCGCGATCGAGGCCGCCGAGCTCGGGTTGATCGTGCCCGTCCTCGTCGGCCCGGCCGCGAAGATCCGCGACGTCCCCCGCAAGAGCGGCGTCGACCTCGGGGC
>CAZWKH010000057.1:0-10882 GCA_964633885.1 uncultured bacterium
GTGACCGCCAGCGGGGATCGCAGCTCCGAGCCCTCGCCGAAGGAGAGCGCCATGGGCACCAGGCCCAGCACGGTGGTGAGAGTGGTCATGAGGATCGGGCGGAGGCGGATCTGCCCGGCCCGGACCAGCGCCTCCTCCTTGTCCCACCCCTCGCGCCGGAGCTGGTTCACCTTGTCGATGAGGACGATCGCGTTGTTGACCACGATCCCGACCAGCATCACGGCCCCGATGAGAACGATCACGCTGATCTGGGTGCCGGTGACGAACAGTCCCAGAACCACCCCAACCAGCGCCAGAGGAATGGAGAACAGGACTACGAAAGGATGCACGAGGGACTCGAAGGTCGCCGCCATCACGATGTAGACCAGGAAGATCGCCAGCGCGATCGCGAAGCGCAGGCTCGCGTAGGAGACGCGCATCTCCTCGTCCTGTCCGCCCAGCTCGGCAACGATCCCCCGGGGCGGGGGGCTCGAGCGCAGCGCGTCACGGACCTCCGCGGCGACCGCGCCGAGGCTGCGTCCCTCCACATCCGCGCTCACGATGGCCGCGCGCTGCTGCTGCAGACGGTGGATCTCGGCGGGTCCGCGGGCGACCCGCACATCCGCCACCGTGGTCAGGCGAATCGACTCGCCGCCGGGACCGGGGAGGACGAGGTTGCGGACATCCTGGGCGGTCGCGCGATCCGCCTCCCGGTTGCGGATGCGGATGTCGATCTGGCGGTCCTCCTCCTTGAACCGCGTCGGCACCGATCCCTGCACGCGGTCGCGCAGGGTCTCGGAGAGGACGCGCATGTCCAGGCCCAGGGTCGCCAGCCGCGCCCTGTCGAAGACGACCTGGAGCTCGGGGCTGCCCGCCTCCAGGGAGGAGCGCACATCCACCAGGCCGGGCACCCCTGCGAGGTCCTGCGCGAGCGCCAGCGAATAGTCGCGCAGCTCGTCAAGGTCCTCGCCGTAGAGCTGGATTTCCACCGGCGTCTTGAGGCTGAAGTAGGTGGGCTTCCCGGCCTTCACCTCCAGATCGGGCACTCCCCCGAAGCGGGCCCGCAGCCGGTCCATGGCGACGACCTCGCCCGCCTCATCGGACCGGTCTCGCATGACCAGGTTGACCTGGCCGAGATTCTCCGCCCGCGTGTTGAGCGACATCCCCCCAGCCACGAGGCGGCTTCCCACCGTGCTGAACACGGTCTCCACCCCCGGCTCCTCCCGCGCCGCGGCCTCCATGTCCCGCATCACGCGGTCGGTGGCCGCAAGCGGCGTGCCCTCGGGCATGCTCACCTCGAAGAAGAACTCGCCCTCGCTGATCTCGGGGATGAGCTGCGTGCCGGCCAGGCGCACCGCGGCCAGCGAGAGCGCGAAGAGCCCGACGGCCACCCCGATCGTCGTCCACCGGCGCCGCAGCGCACGGCGCAGGATCCGCTCGTACAGTCCCGAGAACCCGCCCAGGGTGCGCACCGGCCCCCCGGGGTCCGGGCGGGAGGCGGCCGCCGCACGGCCCGGGCGCCCCAGCGCCGCGAGCATGGGAATCATCGTCACCGCCACCGCCAGCGACGCCACGAGGCTCAGGGTCACGGTGAGGGCCATGTCCCCGAAGAGCTGGCCCGCGATCCCCTCCACGAACACGATGGGCAGGAACACGGCGACGGTGGTGAGGGTGGAGGCGATGACCGCGCCCGCGACCTCGTGGGTGCCCTCCACCGTGGCCGCCACCACCGGCATTCCCTCCTGCCGCTTGCGGAAGATGGATTCCAGCACCACGATGGAGTTGTCGACCAGCATTCCCACGCCCAGCGTCAGCCCGCCCAGCGACATGATGTTGAGCGAGACGCCCAGCCGGTACATGAACAGGAAGGCGGCCACCAGGGAGAGCGGGATCGAGATCGCGATGATGAGCGTGCTGCGCAGGTCGCGCAGGAACGCGAAGAGCACGGCGATGGCGAGGATCCCGCCCAGCACCGCGGAGCTGCGCACCTCGCTTACCGCGCGCTCGATGAAGCGGGACTGGTCGAAGAGCACGGAGATCCGGTGGTCCGCCGGCAGCTTGGACTCCAGCTCCCGGATGCGTTCCCGCACCGCGCGCGCGGTGCTCACGGTGTTCGCGTCGCCTTCCTTGAAGATGGCGATCTCGATGCTCTCCGTGCCGTCGACGCGGGTGATCTCCTCCCGCTCCTTCGCGCCCCGGCGGACCTCCGCCACATCCGCGAGCCGCACGGTGCCCCGTTCGTCGCGCCGGAGGATCAGCCCGCCGATCTCTTCCACCGTGTCGTACTCGTTCACGGTGCGGATCAGGTACTGGCTCTGCTGGTCCTCCAGGGAGCCGCCGGGGAGGTTCACATTGGACACCCCCACCACTTCGCCGACACGGCTCAGGGGGATGCCCACCGCGGCGAGCCGCTCCTGCTGGACATCGACCTGAATTTCCTCCTCCAGCCCGCCCTTGATCTGGGCCGCCGCCACCCCCCGGATGGTCTCGAACTCCTGCTTCACCTGCTTGTCGGCGATCCGGCGGAGCCGGGCGAGGTCGGAGGGGCCGGACAGCGCGAGGCGCATGACCGGGTCGAGGGACGGGTCGAAGCGCAGCACGATCGGATCGTCGGCCTCCTCGGGAAGCACGAGGCGGTCCAGTTTGTCGCGGACATCCATGGAGAGGAGGTCCATGTCCGAGCCCCACTCGAACTCCAGGGTGACCTCGGAGACCCCCGAGCGGGAGACGGAGTGGATGGTCTTGAGCCCCTTCAGCACGCCCACAGCCTCCTCGACGGGGCGCGTGACCAGGTTCTCCACCTCGGCGGGGGCCGTGTCGGGGAAGTCGGTCTGGACGGTCAGGGAGGGATAGCTGATGTCGGGCAGCAGATCGAGGGCCAGGCGCTGATAGCCCACGATGCCGAAGGCGGTGACCGCGAGCGCGGTCATGAGCACCGCCACCCGGCGGCGGACGGCGAGGGCGATGAAGGACCGCATCAGGCGCCCGCGCTCTCCGGCCGGGCCGGCTCAAAGACGACGCGGTCGAGCAGCTTGATCGGGGCCCCGTGCTTGAGCGATCGTTGCCCCTGCACCACGACGCGATCGCCGTCGCGAAGCCCGCCCAGGATCTCGGTGTGCTCCTCGTCCTGGAGGCCCAGCTGCACCACCCGCCGCTCCGCGGTCGAATCCGCCGCCACATACACGACCTGCTCGCCCTTGTCGCTGATGACGGAGACGGAGGGAACCAGGAGCGCCTCGGGGCGGCTCTCCGTGACGATGCGCACCTGCGCGAAGTCGCCCGGGCGCACGGAGGCGGGGTATTCGGGCACCTCCACCGTGACCTTGATGGTGCCGGTGGCGGCGTCGATCACCGGGCTCACGAGCGTGATGCGGCCCCGCAGCTCCGCGCCGTTCGAGTCGACGCGCAGATCTACCGGCTGGTCCGGCTTGAGCCGGCCGAACTCCTTCGCCGGAACATGAATGCGGGCCAGGAGCCGGTGCAGGTCGGCGATGGCGAAGAGCGGCGTGTTGCCGTTCACGCTCTGGCCGAGATCCACGAGCCGCTCCACGATGCGTCCGCCGATGGGCGCGGTGACCCGCGTGTACGACAGCTCCAGCCGTGCGAGATCCCGCGCGGCCTCCGCGGACTGGAAGTCGTTCTGGCCGGCCTCGAACTCCTCCGCGGAGACCAGGTTCCCCTCGAACATCTTCTGCAGCCTGTCGAAGCGCGTCTTCTGCTTGGCCGCCTCCGCCTCCGCCTGCTTGAGCCGCAACCGGTACTCCTCGTCCTCGATGACGAGCAGCTCCTCTCCCTTGGCGACGGCGTCCCCCTCCTCCGCACGGATCGAGGTGATGACGCCGGGCACCCGGGCGAGGATCTGGGCCGCCTTGTCCGGCTCGAGACTCGCGGTGGCCGCGTAGTAGCTCGCGATGGCTCCCCGGTGGGTGGGCTCGACGGCCACGGGGATCGCGGGGACCACCGGGGGTGCGCCGCGGCCGGGAGCGCCCGGCGCGGCCTCGGCGTGGCCCGCTCCGGCCTGGCCGGGGGGACCGTCCTTCTTGCCGCAGCCCAAGAGGAGAACGACGGCGGCCAGGGCGGCGACAAGAACGAGGGGGCGCATGAAGGAACGGCGGTCAGTCGACATGGAGCGGTTTCCTCACCGTGAGACCGAGGGCCGAGGCCGCCGGCCGCGGCATGCGCGGCGGACGGGCCGATCGGGCGACAATGGCTGAGGGGAGTAAAGGAAGGACCTGAGGATCGTGAGCCTAGCACATCCGCCGGGCCGGCGACCCCGGCGAGACCGTCAGCCGTGGATGTACTCCTCGGGGAGCCGGCGCAGGCCGTCCGCCTCCCCAGGCGTGTGGTTCATCGCCCGGGTGAACACCACGCGGTCGAAGGGCCGGTCCCAGGCGAGCTCGCGGCCGTCCACCGTCCACACCGGAATCGGGGGATCCGCCGCCAGAGGCTGGGGCAGATCCATCCCCTCCACCTCCAGGGCCATGTGGAGCAGGTTCCGATCGTAGGCCCGCAGCTCGAGTTCCCCCGTCGCGGGATTGCCCTCGCGGAAGAGGAGGTCCAGCGCGTCGGGCTCCCACTGCGGGTGGGTGACGAGGGTGATCGTGCGCAGCCACCCGCAGGCGGCGGCGAGGAGGAGGTAGTTCTCGGGCGTGATGCGCTTGGTGTCGAGCGCGGCGGCGCGCTTCTCCCGCGGCAGGTGCATGAGGGTGCCCAGGGCGTAGAACCAGCCGGTGTCGTGGCTCCCGAGGTTGGTATGCGCGTCCACCTGCACCAGGTCGAAGGGCGCTTCGAGCTCCCCACGGCGCAGGAGATCCTGCCAGATGCGGAAGGGGCCCTCGTGGTCGTCCACCACCGCGCCGGGCAGGGGATGCGCGGGGTCGAGACCGCAGCCCTTCTCGAGGAAGCGCCGCAGATCCGCCTCGGGCCAGACGCGGTAGTGATCGTCGGAAAGCCGTTTCCCGCCGGGACCGGCCCAGGGCGGGAGCGGGTTCACGAAGAAGTCGAGGCTGACCGTCAGAACGGCGGGAGCCATGGAGGGCCTCCTTTTGGGCTATCGGCCCGGAGATAGCGGCTCAGCGATCCCCGAGCTTGCGCTCCACGCTGGCGATCTTGTCGTCCATGGTCTGATCGCGGTCCACGCGGGTCCCGAAGCGCAGGGTGCTGGAGATGCGCGGAGCCCCCATCGCGTGCACCACCTCGTGGCAGCGCCGGATGGCTGCGAAGACCGCGTCCCACTCGCCTTCGACATTGGTGCCGTAGGCATGCAGCCGGGGATTGAGCCCCGCCTCCCGCAGCACCTTTTCGCAGGCGGCGACATAGTGGGAGACCGACACGCCGGTTCCCACCGGGACCACGCACAGATCGGCGATGACTCTCACGGCGCTCTCCTCTGCAGGACGGCCGGCGCCACGCGCTGGCGCGGCGCCGGCCCATCCGCGATCGTTCTACCGGCTCTCCCCATTACCTCCGGGCAAAGCCGCGGGCGGTAGGGGAAGCGGCACCTGATTCTCGATCGGAGGGATCGAACGCAGGTAAGCGTACACCGCGTGGAGCTCCTCGTCCGTCATCTGCGCAATCCCCGGCCAGGGCATGGGCGGCAGGAGAGGCCTTCCGCTGCCCATGTGGCGTCCCGTCCGCAGGGTCTCGACGAAGATCTCCTCGGTCCACGCGCCCAGGCCCGTGGTGGTGTCCGGAGTGAGGTTGGACGCGAAGTTCACGCCCCAGGGCCCGGCGAAGGCGGTGTTGGTGCCGGCCCCGAACCAGATCCAGGGGCCCTCGGGCGCGGGGGGCGGCGGCATCACCAGCGCCTCGGGGTGACCGCTCAACATGCGCGTCATGTCCGGCTCGGGGCCGTTGGGCCCCAGGCGGAACGGAGTGTGGCAGTCGTTGCAGCCGCTGATCGCGACGAGGTGTCGGCCATGCTCGGCCGGGCTCATCGCGACGGTCTGCGCCGCGGGGGATTGGGCCTCCTCACGCGGCGCGCCCTGACAGGCGGAGAGGAGCAGGGAGAGGACCGGGAGCAGGGCGGACGACGCCATGCGCCGCCCGGTCCGGCGCGCAGGGCCGGAGGGTGGGGCCATCATGGATAACCTCCTGGGGGACAATGAGTTGATAATGAACGGTTCCCGCCCGCGAGGCGGACGAGCCACGGGATGCAGGCGGCCGGGGGTGCGGCCGCGGCAGCATCATAACGCAGGGGCGGTACGGTGGGTCCACCCCTCGGGTTGCGCGGGCCGGGTCAGTGGCCGAGCAGAATCTTGGCGGCGCGGGTCTCGCCGAGCGCGGTCAGGCGCAGGAAGTAGATCCCCCGCGCAAGAGGCTCCCCGGCCTCGGTGCGGCCGTCCCAGAGGAGCTCGTGGAGGCCCGCCGGGCGCGGTTCGTCGAGGAGGACCCGCATGCTCCGGCCCGCAAGGTCGTGAACCGAGACCAGGACGGCGCCTTCCCGCGGAAGCGTGAAGGAGATGCGGGTGCCGGAGCGGGTCGGGTTGGGGAAGGGAGCGTGGAGGACCGGGCCGGGCATCGTGGCAAGGCCGTGATCGGGGACGGCCGTGAGCGGGGCGTCGAGAAGGATGGTGTCGCTCGCGCCGAGCACGGTGGTGCCGTTGCGGATCTCCACCTCCACCAGCCGCAGGCCGTTCACGGCGGGAAGGGTCCACGGCATGTTCGTGGCATAGGGCATCCAGTCGGACCAGGTCCCCCCGTCGTTGCGGATGCGCATGTCCACGGCGAAGCCGGTTCCATAGATGTAGAGATCCACTTCGCGGTCGCCGGTCTCGTAGGCCTCGCGGTCGATGACCACGGGATATACGAAGTTGCGCCGGCCGAAGTTCTGGGTCCAGTAGTGGAGGTAGGGGCCGCCGCCGAAGCTGTCGGGAGTGCAGTCGCCGTCGGCGTCGCCGCGGACATTGGCCCCGTCGCCGGCCTGGTAGACATGACCCGCGCCGATTTCCCTTGAGACGGTGGAGAGGATGTTCGCGCGATGGCCCGAGCTTCCCATCCACGCCGCCATGACCGCGGCCGGGGTGGTGAAACCGGCGGCGATGTTCTCGGCGGCGGAGTTGTAGAGGTATCCGGCGGCGACGATGCGATCCCAGGGAAGGGTCTTGGTGTCGGGATCGCAATGGGCGAAGAAGTCCCGCGTCGCCATGTTCTCGCTGTGCAGCCCCGCCGAGCTGTCGAGCAGGTCGCAGCGCTTGAGCGGCGCGAGCCCGCCGTTGTTCCACCGCTCCTGGTTGACCAGCTCGATGAGTTGATCCTCGAAGCCCGCCTGGGCCTGGGCGGGGAACGGGGCGAGGGCGATGCCCCACAGCAGGAGTGCGAAGGCGCAAGCGAGAGGCGCGGGTCTCATGGTGGTCTCCCTGGCGGTTGCGGCAGGGGCCGTCGGGGCCCCCGCGGGGCCGGTCCCCTCCCAGGGAACCGGGGCCCGCTCAGGGTACGGATCGGCACAGGGCGCGGCGGGGCTGACGGAGGGGGCGCGCCGGGGCCTGCGCCATGGGCTCTTTGCCGCAGCTGCGGCGGGGGCTCAGATCTCCCGGTACTCCAGCGAGTCCCCTGTGGTGAAGGGGACCCCTCCGGTGGCGACGGCCACAAAGAACCGCGCCGCTTCCTCGGGGGTCTTCACCGTGGCCGGGTCCTCTTCGGGGTAGGCCGCCGCCCGCATCCCGGTGCGGGTGCGGCCGGGGTTGATGGAGACGACCCGGATACCCTGGCCCCTCACCTCCTCCGCGGCGAGCCTGGTCAGGCCTTCCACACCCCACTTGGCCGCAGCGTAGGCTCCCCACTGCGGGGCCGCGCGGCCCGCCACCCCGGAGGAGACATTGATGATGAGCCCGCTTCCCCGCGGGATCATGTACCGCAGCGCCTCCCTCATGCAGGTGAAGACGGCGTCCAGGTTGACCGCGATCGATTCGCGCCACTCCTCGTCGGTGACCGCCACCAGGGGCTTGCGCGGGGTGAGAATGCCCGCGTTGTTGACGAGGATGTCCACGCCGCCATGGTCATGGACGGCCGCGGCGAACCACCGCCGCACCGCGGCGGGATCGCGGATGTCCACTCCCGCCTGCCGGGAGGCGCCGAGGACCACCGCCCCCTCGGCGCGGAACGCCTCCGCCAGCGCCTTGCCCAACCCGCGGCTGGTGCCGGTCAGCATGGCCACCTGCCCCTGAAGCCGTCCCATCAAGTCCCCCAACGGTTTGCCGTCGCTGCGCGCGGCGCCGTCACCGCGGCCGGTCCGCGCCGCGCAGCATCATCACCGCGCGCTCGGGGGTGAAGAGCGGGGTCGCACCCCGCCGCACGAAGGCCACGGTCCCGTCCGGCCGCACCCCCGCCGCGCTGGGAAGGATGTCCATCTTGTGCTGCCGGCCGAAGACGCTGCGCGTGTCGCAGTAGAGCGGCAGCCGTATCCCGTTCTTGCGCGCGTAGTCCGCCGCGTAGCCGACCTCCTCGTCCACGATGAGGAGCGCACGCACACCCTCCGGGATCCTGTCCGCCCGGCGGTTCCATATCCGGACCAGCTCGGAGCAGGTCTCGCAGGAGGTGGAGATGAAGAGCACGATGGTCTCATGCCCGCGCAGCAGAGACGCGGCGCCCACCTT
The DNA here is from genome assembly GCA_964633885.1 of uncultured bacterium. GTDB lineage: Bacteria > Eisenbacteria > RBG-16-71-46 > JABDJR01 > JABDJR01 > CAVXKA01. The sequence goes on from CAZWKH010000057.1 coordinate 8,574, forward strand.
CGTGCTGTCCAGGCCGAGGACCGCGACATCGGGGAAGGGCAGGTTGCGCTCGAGCGGCCCCGCCGGGGGCTCGGCCCCCGCCGAGGCGCCCCGGGATCCCCCGTCCCCGCCGCAACTCGCGACGAGGGCAGCGAGAAGCACCGTACCGATCCCTGCCGCGAACGCGGCGCGACCATGCGGTTCGGTCCGCCGCCCTCCGCCCGGCCGCCGATCCCCTGCGCGAGGCATCACTTCGCTCCGTACCTCGGCGAGATTCCCAGCTCCCGGAACAGGAAGCTGAAGATGTCCGCCTGCTCCTCGATCTGCTTGGAAATGGGCTTTCCGCCTCCATGGCCGGCCCGCGTCTCCACCCGCAGCAGGATCGGCTTGTCCGAGGCGTTCGCCGCCTGCAGGGTTGCCGCGTATTTCTTGGCCTGCCCCGGGTGCACGCGGTCGTCGGTGTCGGCGGTGGTGATGAGCGTCGCCGGGTAGGCGGTCCCCGGCTTCACATTGTGCAGAGGCGAGTACGCATGGAGGAACTTGAACTGCTCGGGATCCTCCGAGGAGCCGTATTCGGGGATCCAGAAACGCGCCACCGTGAACAGGTGGTAGCGGAGCATGTCCGCCACCGGCACCTGGACGAGGACCGCTCCGAAGAGCTCGGGGCGCTGCAGCTCCACCGCCGCGGTGAGGAGCCCGCCGTTGCTCCCGCCCTGGATAGCCAGGCGTTCCGGGCTGGTGTAGCCCATGTCGATCAGGTACTCGGAGGCGGCGATGTAGTCGTCGAAGACATTCTGCTTCTTCTCGAGCTTCCCCGCACTGTGCCATTCCTCGCCGAACTCGCCGCCGCCGCGCAGGCCCGCCAGGGCGTACACGCCGCCGTTCTCGAGCCAGAAGAGCCGGGAGGTCGAGAAAGTGGGAGTGTAGGTGACATTGAACCCGCCGTAGCCGTAGAGCAGGACGGGGTTGGTCCCGTCCAGGCAGAGGTCCTTGCGGTGGGCGAGGAAGATGGGAATCTTCGTTCCGTCCTTGGACTCGCACCAGACCTGGCGGGTCACATAGGCGTCGCGGTCTACGGCGATCCCCGGGGCGCCGTGCTCCACCACCGTCCTGGCCGCGAAGTCGTAGCGGTAGACCGTGGACGGAAACACAAAAGAGGTGAAGGTGAAGAAGAAGTGCTCGCTGCCCGGCAGGCCGCTCATGAAGCCCACGGTCCCCACGGTGGGCAGCTCGACCTGGTCGAAGAGCGTCCCATCCAGCTCGTAGATGTGGAGCAGGTTATGCGCGTTGTGCAGGGTGGACACGGCGAGCTTGCCGTTGGTCATCATCGCGCCTTCGATCACATCCCGTGTCTCGGGGACGACCACCGTCCAGTTTTCCGGCTCGGGCCGGCCCGGATCCACGGCCACGATCCGGTTGCGGGGGGCGTCCCGGTCGGTCTTGAGGTAGAACCTCTCGCCGACCGCGCCCAGGAACTCGTAGGCGGCGTCGAAGCCGGTGCGCAAGGGCTTGAGCTCCCAGGTCTTGCCGTCGAGCGGCATGTAGAGGATTTCGGTTTCTGGGGCGCTCCCCTTCCACACCTGCACCACCAGGTAGCGGCCGTCCTCCGTCACCTCAGGCCCGAAGCCCGCTTCCTTCATGTCCGGCCGCTCGTAGAGCAGGCGGTCCTTCGCCGGGTCCTGGCCCAGGACATGGTAGTAGAGCTTCTGGTAGTAATGCTCGTCCCCGGCCGGCACCGAACCCGGCGCGGGCTGGCGGGAATAGAAGAATCCCTTGCCGTCCGTAGTCCACGACGGCTCCGTGAACTTGATGTGCTGGATGTGGTCCTTGAGGTCCTTCCCGGTCTTCACATCGCGGACATAGAGCTCCTGCCAGTCGCTGCCGCTCCAGGAAACGCCGTAGGCCAGGTACCGGGCGTCCCGCGACAGGGAAAACGCGTCGATCGACCCCGTCCCGTCCGCGCGCAGGGTGTTGGGATCCAGGAGCACACGGGCCTTCCCGTCGAGGCCCTTCTGCACATAGTGCACGAACTGGTTCTGGAGTCCGCTGTTGTGGGCGGAGAAGAAGAAGCCGTTCCGCTCGTAGGGAATCCCGTGCTTCGGGTAGTCGGCCAGTTCCGTGAGCCGGGCCTTGATGGCGTCGCGGAAGCCGGACGCCGCCACATACTCGGTCGTCAGCGCGTTCTGCCGGTCCACCCAGGCCTGGACCTTGGGGTCCTCGGAGGCCTCGAGCCAGCGGTAGGGGTCGGCCACCTTGGTCCCGAAGTAGTCGTCGACCACCTCCTGGCGCTCCGTGGGCGGGTACTGGAGCGCCCCGGCGGCGCGGAGCGC
>CAZWKH010000058.1:0-10676 GCA_964633885.1 uncultured bacterium
GTCGAAGGCCATCATGCGGTCCAGCAGCTCGAAGCCCCCCTCGGGATCGCCTCCCTCGAGAGCCAGGTCGAGAGTCACCAGATCCGGCCGTTCGGCCAGGAGAATCTCCCCGGCCTCATCGGCCGTGGCTGCGGTGAACACCTCGTATTCTGAGGCCAGGCCCCACTTGAGCTGGCGGAGGATCGACGGCTCGTCGTCCACCACCAGAACTTTGGCCAATTTCGATTCGGGCATCGCCTGTGGCTTGTTCATGATCCGCGTCCCTGCGTCATGGGAATGGGTCCGGAGGGGGAACCAAAGGAGCGGACCGGCGCCGCGGCGACCCCTTGCAGCACGACCCGGAAGGTCGTGCCGCGTCCGGGCCGGCTCTCCACCTGGATCTCTCCCCCATGGGCATCGATAATGCTGCGACACTGATACAATCCCAGCCCCAGCCCCCGCTTCTTGGTCGAGGCGAAGGGGCGGAAGAGCCGTTCCCGGATGAAGGCCTCCTCCATGCCGGGCCCGGTGTCGGTGACGGAAAGCACCACCATCGGGGTGCCGTTGCCGCCCGACTTCTCGGATCGGGTGCGGATGATGAGCGCCCCCTTGCCGTCCATGGCGTCCACCGCGTTGGTCACGAGGTTTTCCACCACCCGTCGCAGTAGGCCCATGTCGCCGCGCACGCCGCCCGTCGCCGCCAGGTCGGTTTCCACGGTGAGGGCGGTCCGCCGGGCCAGCTGGAGCTGCGTGAGGGTGTCCTCCACCACGCCGTTCACATCCACGGCCCCCTCCACGAAACGCGGCCCCTCGCGCAGCTCGGAGAGGCGCCGTACCATGAGCTCCATGCGCTCCGTCACCGCGGAGAGATCCTCCACCGCCTCCTTCTGGAACTCCACATTACCCATGTGCATGCGCATGTTCTGCACGATGAGCCGCAGCGGCGAGAGATAGTTCTTGAGGTCGTGGAGGATCATGTTGCTCCACTGGGAGAGCAGCTCCAGCTCGCGGGCCTCGGCGAGGTCCCGCGCGAGCTGCACCGAGCGCAGCACCGCCGCCACCTGCGCCGCCATGCAGTCCAGGAGGTCCACATCCTCGTAGCTGAAGCGGTCGTCGGGGTGCTTGCGCTCGAGGCCCAGCACCCCGATCAGGTCGGGGCCGACCAGCAGGGGGGCCACGAGATGGCTCGCCGTGTGGTCGAGCCACTCCAGGTTCTCCACGTAGATCGGGATGTACTCGAGATCGTCCTTCTGCCGGTCCAGGAGCAGCGCGCGCCGCCCGTCGATGAGCTTCCGGCAGAGGGGCGAGTGCTCGGTGAGGACTGCGGCTGGGTCTCCGGTCCCCTTGCCGACGCGCGGCCGGCAGGACCGCCCTCCCCGCTCCCGCAACGCGATGGTCACGCCGTCGGCGAGGAACACTTCCCGCAGCATGCGGTGCGCCGCGTCCAGGACCCCCTCGGTCTGCTGGGAAGGCTCCAGGGTGCGCGTCACCCGGTACCACTGGGCGCGGAAGTCGTAGCGGTTGACGTAGAAGTTGCGGTCGATGAAGCGCCGGGCCCGGCGCTGGAACTGGTTGGAGAAGAGGAAGACGATCGCGGTGACGATGACCAGGAAGACGAAGGAGACGGTGACCACCTGGCCCGGGGACCAGCGCGTGAGGGTGGCGACCTGCGCCGCCAGGCCCATGGCCAGGACATAGAGCGCCGCGGCAAAGGCGGTGAAGGAGGAGTAGACCACGCTCCGGGACACCGGCACCGCGGTGTCGACCAGTGTGCCCCGCAGGAATCCGTAGCCGGTCAGCAGGCTGCCCACGATGAGCGGCACCACCAGCGCCACCAGGTTGTCCAGATCGATCGCGGAGTAGAGGAGCCCGGTGGTGAGCACATAGGTCAGGAACCCCAGCACCCCGAAGAGTCCGAGGGTCACCGGGCGCAGTCGCTCGCGCTCGATGCCCCCGGCCAGGCGGTAGGTGCTCTCGAGGTTGTAGCCCACGAATACCGCGCCCACGAGCAGAAAGCTCAGGTAGCCCTTGCCGAGAGGGCCCAGCAACAGGGATCCGCTCCCCGCCTTCCACTCATAGCCCAGGAGGAAGGCGTCGTGGCGCAGAAACAAGAGCGAGAGGATGCCCACGGCGAGAAGCCCGCCGAGGGTCACCCCCGAGTTCTTGACGGCATCGGCGGGGCTGCCGCGTCCGAGCACCAGCGTGAGGAGGTAACCCGAGAGAAGCACCGGCACGCCGAGCGCGGTGAGCAAGTAGACCCAGGGCCGCACATCCGCGCTCGGTCCCAGGACGGTCAGCCTCCACACCACGGCCAGGAAGGCGCAGATGGACCCCGCGGCGAGCAGGGTCATCCACCAGCCCAGCCCCGACCGGTGGCGCAGGTACGCCGCCAGAACCGGGAGGAGCGTGCTCGCCATGCCGGCAAGCAGCGCGATCTCCCTGAGGTTCATCGGCGCGCCCCGTCAACACTCATCTGCCGTTCTCCCTGCGGATGCGCTCCGCTTCCTTGCGGAGCTCGCGGCCAAGGTCGCTCCCCTCGTACCAGGAGGATCCCCGGTCCAGGATCTCCAGCGCGCGATCCACATCCTGCATCTCTGAGATCGCCATGCTCGCCGCGCGCAGGAGCGAGACCACGCCCGCCTGGTTCCCCTTCTGGGCCTGCGCGATCTGGAGCAACTCCTCCACGGCCTCTCCATAGCGCTTTTCCGTGGCCAGCACATCGGCTAGCTTGGCCCGCGCCGAGACGACATAGCCCTGCGAGGGGTAGCGCTCAATGAACTCCCGGTACGCGTCTTCCGCGTCCTTCAGGGCGCGCCCCCGCCCTTCGGCGTCCCCGACCCTCGCGTAGTGCTGCACGATCTCGAGGGGGGCCAGGAGCGTGGGCTCGGAGAGCGGGTGCGCGAGCGGGATCGCCCGGTACAGCTCCAGCGCCTCCTGCCAGCGGTTCGTCCGCTCGTAGATCCTCGCCCGCGCCAGCATCGCCAGAGCCCCCTCGTCCTCGGCCCCCGGGTACTCGGCGGGGACCCGCTCCAGGTAGGCCAAAGCCTCCGGATGCCTGCCCTTTTCTTCGGCATAAAGGGCCAGGGCTATGAGCGCCCGGGGCGCCAGGGGGCTCCTGGGAGCGTCCCGCAGAATGGATTGCATGCTCGTCGCGCTCGAATCGGCCTGCCCCATCCGCCGCTGGGCCTCAGCGAGGGCGTAGCGGATCTCACCGAGGTCCCTCTCCCCCGCCTCCGGGCGGCTGATTTCCCCCTCCAGAATCCGCAACTGGCGGATCGCCTCCGGCCAATCCCCGAGGTCGGTCGCCGCGTCCACCAGGCGGCTGCGGGCGTCGATCCCCAGGGCTTGCCCGGGAAAGCCCCCCGCCAGAGCCTCGTAGTAGGCCCGCGCCTCCTTGTAGTAGACCGCCCGGCCCACGCCGAGGGTGTCCCCGGAGGCCTGGGCCCGCAGCCGCGCAATGCGCAACGGCAGGGGCAGAACCTTGCTCTCCGGTCCCTCCCCCTTCTCGGCTGGCATGACCCGGCCGACCGCCCGCGCGTAGGCCTGGGCAGCATCCCTCAGGCGTCCCTCGCGCTCGGCGAGTACCCCCCGGTCGATGGCCGCTTCGGCCGCCATGCGGGGAAGGTCGTCGTAGCCGTCGATCACCCTCGCGTAGAGGCTGTCGGCGACGCGGAGCTCGCCGAGGCCGGCCTGGATGTCGGCCGCGTTGATGAGCGAGCGCGCCACGATCGCGCGGGTTTCCATGACGGCCTTGCCGTCGGCAGAGGAATCCGCGGTCGGGCCCAGATCGCCGTAGCGCTCGGCCAGCGCCGCGAAGCGGTCGGCCATGGCCAGCCGATCCGCCTTTGCCACCAGCTCGGGCTTGATGTTCAGTTCCTGCCAGTCGCGGTTGAGCGCGAAGAGATCACGCTCCGCTTCCATACGCCGGCTCGTCGGGGAGGGTGCCCCGCACCCCCAGCCCGAGGCCAGAACGAGAGCCAGGATCCAGGCACGCCGCATCACTTCTCCTCCTCCAGGCGCCAGAGGAACAGGCGCGTGATCGCCCCCACCAGGACGAAGCCGAGGACGGCCTCCAGCACGATCTTCACCAACAGGATGGTTCCGATGAGGTCGGGGCGCAGCCTGGTGAGGAAGAGGTCTGCGCGCCCTGACAGGTAGTCGATGGGATAGAGGAGCAGCACCGGGATCCCCACGACCAGCAGCGTGGGGAACGCCGTGCGCAGGGCCAGACGGATGGAGTCGCCCAGCGCCCGCGCCCAGCCGCGGCGCTCCAGGACGACCCATAGGATCGCGTAGACGAAGAGGCTCTGCGCGGCGATGAAGACGGCCATCATCGCGAAGCGCGTCCCCCACCGCAGGTTCCGGTTCACGGCGAGGGTCTCGGGTCCGGCCAGGTTGCCGATCCAGAAGATGACGAGGCTCAGCAGCGCCGTGAAGCAGCCTATGGCCAGGAGGGCCGGGTAGCGTCTCGCCGCCGCACGCCAGGGACTGCCGGATAGACCACGCCCCCACCGCCCGGCAAAGAGCAGCACCGCGACGGCCGTCGCCCAGGTGAAGAGACAGGCGCTCAAGATCAGGTTCCAGCGGGCGAGGAGTACGGGAACCACCGCGTAGAAGAAGGGGAAATGGGTCCCGGCCTCCCCTCCGACGGCGCGGGCTGCGGTCCCCACCAGGGGCACCGGCGCGCCCCGGCCATAGGCCATCAGGAGCATCAGGCTGGCGGTCTGGATCGCCGCCACCAGGAGGAACGGCAGCCAGAGCGGGCCACGGCTGGCCTGGGAGAGCGCGCTGCGCACCGCCCAGCCGGCTGTACCTAGGGCACGGACCAGGTTCATGCGTTCCGTCCAATCCGCGGCCCCCAGGGACCGCAACTTTTGCCGACACCCTGAGGCTGCCCCGTTGGTGCCCTTTGCACTTTTTGGACACACAAGGATAGCATGGGAAGCAGGCAGTTCAAAGCTTCAATCAGGCGCCATACTGGGGTGCTGGGCTCCGGAGGGCCGGTCCGGCCTGTCAAGAATACCTGACGGTCTTCGCGGAATCCGTCGGCAAGCAGTACAGGCGGGCCGGTCAGGCCAGGAGCCCCAGGTCGCGCAGGACATCCCCCTGGGGGCGAAACCTGGCCAGGTCGAGCAAAGCGCCCAGCCGGACCGAGGCACGGTGCAGATTGTGGTAGTGGGTCCACCGGGTCCGCGGACCCACGGGCAGGCGGGGTTGCTCCGGATCGAGTTCCCAGGGGTGGACATTCAGGACGACCGGGATGCCCTGGCCCAGGAGGCGGCGCACGGCCCACCGCTGGAATCCAAGAGGCAGGAGGCGCAAGTACGCCCCTCCGGTCGCGGGAACATTGAGGGGCCCGAGGCGAACCGCCGGGAGCGGGAACTCCACCAGACCGGGCGCGTCCTCGAGCAGGTGCGGCCGGCGCGGGGCGCCGGGAATGCCGTACTTGCGCCGGCGGATCGGGAACACGCTGGAGTCGTAGCGGTGCCCCTCCTCCTGAAGGATGCGCAGCGCCCACCGCGTCCGGTTCACGATCGTGTAGGAGGGAGCTCGATATCCCGCCACCTCCTGGCCCGAGAGGTGCTGCAGCAGCGCCCGAGCGCGGCGCACATCCGCGCGAAAAGTCTCCCCGGACTGACGGGTGATGAGCTCATGGGCGTAGCCATGGGAGCCGATCTCATGGCCGCCCGCGGCGATGCGCCGCACCAGATCCGGATGGCGCTCGGCGGTCCAGCCCAGAACGAAGAAGGTGCCGCGGATGCGGCGGGCGGCGAGGAGCTCGAGGAGGCGGTCCAGGTTCGCCTCCGTGCGGTCCGCCAGACCATCCCAGGTCTCGCGTGGGAAGAAGGGGCGCAACGCCTCGGCCTGGAAGTAATCCTCCACATCGGCGGAGAAGGCGGCAAGGTCTCGGGGACCAGCCGCTACCGGGGTCACGGGATGCCCACCCCTTCGAACACTTCATCCATGGGCGCCTCCAGCCGCGCGAGCAGCTCCCGCATGGCCTCGGCGTCCCCCACATCCGCGGTGAAGCGCACGAAGAAGGCGTTGGTGGGCCGGCCGAGGAGTGAGTTGCGCAGGAGGTCCCACTTGAGCCCATACTCCCCGGTCACCGTGCCGCTACGGGTGCGGAACCAGTAGAGCATCTCCTGGCGCTGCCCCTGCCGCTCGATCATCATCTGCTGCGCCGGCTGCCCCTCGCGCCCCATGAGGATGTCCTGCCGCGCGAGCGAGCGCACCTCCCAGCCGCTGCCCGGCACGCAGTTGCGCGGCGAGTGGATCTGCGAGCCCACCTGCTGCTCGCGAAAATAAGCGAGGAAGAGCCAGACCTGCGCGCCGCCTGCGTTCTCGTAGCGGCGGTAGAGGGTCGCGTCCGCGCCCAGCACCTCTGCCGCGCTCTCCGTCATGCCGTGGTCCTGGCTGATCCATCCATCGAGCTGTGCTGGAATGCGGGAGAGATCGGGCAGGGCGCCCTCCTCTGCGCGCCTTCCGCCCAGCTCGTGGGCGTAGGCACCAGCCCCTCCAAGGAGCAGGATCAGGATCAGCGCGCGGACGGCCATAGCCTGCTCACTCCCCTGCCGATGAGCCCTAGCAGGACCAGCGCCACCGCGAAGACGACCAGCCCGAAGAGCTCATGGGCAAGCCCCTCTGCGTAGCGCGCACCGAATAGATAGGCGGCCACTCCACTGCCCCAGACCCGGATCGCGTTCCCCACCACACTGAGCGGGATGGTGAGCAGGAACACGAGCACCCGGCCCCAGGCCGGAAGCGGAAGGGTCCGGGCAAGCAGCGCGCCGAGAGCCAGGAACGCGTAGAGCGAGCGGATCCCGCTGCAGGCCTCCGCCACCTCGAGGCTCGCCTCGGGCAGGTGAATGATGTTCCCCTCCGCGACGGCGGGGATCCCCACCAGGCGCAGGCCTTGGATCGCGCCCTTGGCAGCCATGGCCTGGAGCGGGCCGGTCAGGTCGTAGTAGATGACATAGGGAAGCGGCACCGCGACCGACAGGAAGAGGATCGGAAAGGCCAGCTTGCGCAGCCATACTCCCCCAGCCAGGAACCAGACCGCTCCGGCGAGGGCGGCCACAAGGCTAACCCTCTGGGTGAAGACTTCTGCCCCGGCAACCCCCAGGACTAGGAGGCCCCCCGCCACGAGCAGCAAGGCAATGCCCGATGCGGCAGGACGCAGAGGGGTGTGCGCCAGCTCAGCACGGCGCTGCCAGATGAGGTATACCGAAATGAAAGGGACGAGGAACCCATGACTGTAGTTTGCGTCGCGGTTCCAGTCCCGGACCAGCTCCGCCGCCACAGGGGCATAGACGACCGCCATCGCCACCGCGGCGAGACCGATCCAGATGCTGTCACGCTTACCGAGGGTCAGGGAAAGGCCTCCGGGTTCAGGTCCTGACGCTTGTGCGAGGGAGTCTAGCACAGGGCCCGGAGGCCGACGCGAGGGCAGGCACGCAACTGGTTTGTGATCAGCGCCCGACGAGAATGCGCTGCGTTCGCGACCAACCCTGTGTGGAGGCCCGCAGGAAATAGATCCCTTGCGCGGCGGACCCGCCCCCCTGCGTGTCCCCGCTCCACCGCGCTTCCCACCCTCCGCTGCTCGGCCGGACGGGCACCCTCGCCACGAGACGGCCCAGCACATCGAACACGGCGACATCCACCACCTCGATCCGTGTGGGCTCGGGGGAGGAGAGGGGCTCCCGGATGCTCACGCGCCAGGCGGATCCCTCGGGGGAAACCAGGAGCGAGGGCTCGACCAGCGGGGATTCCAACTCCACCCAGGCCGCAAGCCGCGACTCGTTTCCCCCCTCGTCCACCGCCGAGACCGCGTAGCGAAGGAGGGTCGCCGGCGCCGTGAGGTCCAGGTACTGGGTGCTGGGCGCGCCCACCGCCGCGATCTCCGACGCGACCTCGCCCAGGCGCGCGCAGTAGATCCTGTAGCTCGCGATTCCCGGGAAGGGCACGGGGGCCCAGACGAGGCGCACGCCGTCGCCTTCGCGGGTCACGACCAGCGAGTCCGGGGCGGGGGGAGGCGTGGTCTGGCTCAGCGCCAGGGCCGCGTCCAGCGTGATCACGGCGAGAGCCCAGGGGGAGGCGTTGCCCGCCTCGTCCAGCGCCCGCAGTGCATAGCCGTGACTCGTCGCCTCCAGCACGCCGGTGAGGTTGACGAACTCCTGCTTCCCGGCCGGCTTGGGGTTGCCGGAGAGCAGGAGCAGATCCGCGGTTTCCCACCAGGCCGTGGCCGCGGGCGGCGACTCCAGGTGCCGCAGCTCGTACCGTTCGGCGCGGCCTTTTCGGTCGTCGTCGCCGGGGGCGATCCAGCGCAGCTGGACCGTGCCGTGGTTGAAGATCGCCGCGGTGAACTCTGCGGGCGTGCAGGGAGCGACGATGTCCTCGCCGGTGCGATCCACCACGACCAGGTTGGAGGGCTCGGCTTCGTTTCCCGCCGCGTCGACGGCGGCGAGTCGGAAGGAAGCTCGCGTGCCGGCGGCAACGCTTCCGGCCACCCAGCTCTGGGCAAGGCCCGGCTCGGCCGGGGCGGGAGCGCCGTCGAGAAGCGTCGCCTCCTCGGCCAGGTACTGGGCCGGGGTTCCGTCCCAGCGCCATATGCGATAGGCCGCGGCGGCCCCGCGGTCGTCGGCCGGCGCCGTCCAGCGCAGGAGCGCCCCCCCGTCGGCTTGCAGATCCACCGCCAGGTCGGTCACCGCCGCCGGCGCGGCGAGATCCGGCGGAGGAAGGGTCATGGCCTCGGCCGCGTTGGAGGGAAGGGCCCAGTTGCCGGCCGCGTCCACTGCCGCCAGGGCGAAGCTCAGGGTGGTGTTCGGGGTCAGCCCGGAGACGAGCAGCGCCTCCTGGGCTCCGGGTGCACCGGGGACAGGCGGGGCGATGGGCGTCGCAGCCGACCATATGAAGCTCTCCGCGCTCCCCTCCTTGCGCCGCACCTCGTACCGGGTCACGCGCACCGTCCCGTAGGGCGTCGGATCAGAGGGCGCGGTCCAGGAAAGGAGGATGGACTGGTGGTCCACCGCGCTGGCGGTCAGGTTGCTCACCGTGGTAGGTGCCAGGGTGTCCGGGATGACCGGCACCGATACATAGAGCCAGCGGCGCAGCGTGTCGCTGCCCACCGATCCGACCAGCTCCAGGTCCGCGGTACCGACGCCGAGGGGCGCGACATCCGCGGTGACCACGGCGAGGCTGTCGCTGTAGACCCGGATCCCCCCGCTGACCCGCGTGCCGGTGGCTCCTGTGAAGATGGCCTGGCGCAGGCCGATGAGCCCGTAACCACGGACGGTGAAGGCCCGGGCGCCGGCAGCGTCGACGGTGGTGGGTTCCAGGCTCTGCGCCCAGGGCCCCGCGGGGGCGGTCCAGACCGCCACCGGGGAGGGTTCGCTCCAGAGGCTCCCGAAGCGCGCGCGGATTGCCGCGTGGAGCGTGCTGCCGGGCAAGATCCCCGTGATGCGCATGGACTGAACGGTGCCCGCGGCAGCGGGAGCGGGCGCGCCGGCGAGGGGAGTGGCCGCGTCCCACCAGGCCAGGAGGTCCGACCCTGGAGCGGTCGACGAGCTGCGCAGCTCATAGGCGTCCGCGGTCTGCTCCGCGGTGCCCGGCGCCGTCCAGACCAGGTGCAGGTCGCCGCGCGGATCGGCGGCGCGAACCGATGGGGCGAGCATGAGCGACAGCAGCGCCGCGAGGATGGGAGCGATGCGCCAAGGCATGGCTATCCCGGATGCAATCACAGTCGTTGCGCTCCCCTCCCCCTTGATCCAGTCCTTGTCAGTGCAAAAGCAAGGGGCGGGCCACCGGACCGTCCACGCCCGCGGCGTCCCTATGCAGTTGTCGGCCAAGGAGGTAGCTGCCCGGATCACTCACCGGCGAGAAGCCGATCCACTGGGGGATCTCGCGCAAATGTTGCAGAACGCGGAGAACTTCCTGCCGCTCGCAATGCAGGGCGAAGGAAGAGTAAGATCTGAATCATGTCCACTGTGGTCAGCATCGTAATCCCCACCTATCGATCCGGGCCGTTCATCCGTGAGACCCTAGCCTCCATCCGCTCCCAGACCTACCCCTCGATCGAGACGATCCTCGTCGACGACGGCTCGCCGGACGACACGGTCTCAATATGCCGGGACCTTCCCGGACCACTGGTTCTGCGCGAGCAGCCCAATGCCGGGCGGGGGGCCGCGAGGAACAGGGGGCTTCACACCGCTTCTGGGGAACTGATCGCCTTCCTGGATCACGACGACCTGCTCACCCCCACCTCCGTAGAGAAGCGCGTCCGGTACCTGGAGGACCACCCCGAGGTGGGGTGGGTCTTCACCGATGCCGTGGAGTTCGACGAGACCGGCGACTTGCGGCTCTACCTCCACAGGTTCCGCTGGCTGAACATGAGCCGAGACCCCTTCGTCCAGCTGTTGCGCGGGATCTACCCCCTTACCTCGACGGTCATGGCCCGGCGGGAGGTACTGGACCGCGCCGGTGGATTCCGCGAGGAGCTGCGCTACGGCGAGGATATCGACCTCTTCCTGAAGCTGGCTCTCATCTCGCCCGTGGGGATGTTGCCTGACCCTCTGACCAGGCGCCGGATTCACCCGGATCAGGGCAACAAGAGCTCCTTCGACCGCTGGGACAGCCGAGTTCGCATCTTCGGGGACTTCCGGCCGGTCGCGGGTGAGCCGACTCCCCACCAGAGGCGG
>CAZWKH010000059.1:0-10666 GCA_964633885.1 uncultured bacterium
TCGACCAGGATCCGGACGACCCGTCCGCGCACTTCGGACTGGATCTCGTTCATGAGCTTCATCGCCTCGATGATGCACATGGTCTGGCCGGGTTCCACCACATCCCCGACGCTGACATAGGGCTCGGCGTCCGGGGCCGGCGCACGGTAGAAGGTGCCCACCATGGGCGACTTGATCGGGGTGAGCCCCGCGTTTTCGTCCGCGGGGGCCGGGGCAGGAGCCGGTGCCGTCGGAACCGGCTCAGCGGCCGGCGCCGGACGGATGTCGGCAACGGTTCCCGCGGTCACGATCTGATGCGCGGAACCGTTCTGGGCCGCCGCCTTGCGGATCCGGATGCGGCCCCACCATTTCCAGACCTCGAGCTCCCCGATCTCGCTCTCTTCCACCAGCCGGATGAGCCGGCGAACCTCTTCGATTCTCATCGTCCTCTCGTCCCGCTGGGGTCATTCCCTGACGCACCCGCGACGCCGGGAGGACGTCCCTGCTCGTAACGCGGCGGCGCCTCAGGCCGGGGATCTCGGCGTGCCCTCCCGGGACAAAGCCGCGTCATCGCGTCACCCGCGCCAACGCGTCTCTCAGGAGCGGCTCCGGAATTCGGGGCCAGACGCTAGCACCGCCTATCTGGAGTGTCAACACGAAGCGCGGGCGCGAGTCCCGCACCTTCTTGTCCAACTTCAGTTTGCGAGCAGCCTCCCTCTTATCGGCCCCGGGTGCGCTCAGCTTGAGGCCGAGCCGCTCAAGGAGGGTGTTCTGGCGCTTTCGCACCTCGGGAAGGGTCACACCGAGGCTCTCCCCCAGCCAGGCCGCGGCGTGCATTCCGATCGCCACCGCCTCGCCGTGGCGCAGCCGGCCCCGGGAGGCCGCCTCCAGGGCATGGCCCACCGTGTGCCCGTAGTTGAGCAAGGCCCGGACATCCTCCTCCCGCTCGTCCCGCCCCACCACCTCGCCCTTGGCCTCCACGCAGGCCGTCACCACCCCTTCGAGGGCCCTCGCGTCCCGCGCCAGGAGCCGCTCCGCGTCCCGCTCCATCGCCTCGAAGAGATCCGGACGGAGGATCACCCCCATCTTCACCGCCTCGGCGAGGCCAGCCCGCAGGTCGCGTGGGGAAAGGGTGTCCAGGGTCACGGGATCGGCGATCACCAGCATGGGCTGGTGGAAGGTCCCCACGAGATTCTTCGCCCCCGCGAAGTTGACCGCGGTCTTTCCACCCACCGAGCTGTCCACCTGGGCGACGACGGTGGTGGGGACATGGACCACCGGCAGGCCCCGCAGGAAGGTCGAGTCAGCATAGCCGGCCAGGGCGCCGACCATCCCTCCGCCCAGCGCCACCACCGGAGTCCATCGATCGGCCCGAGCGGCCAGCAGCCGCTCATAGAGAGCGCGAACCCAGGCCAGGCTCTTGGACCGCTCGCCGGGGGGCACATCCACCCAGGCCCGCGTTTCTACTGCGGCCGCGCGCAGCGAGGCGCGCAGTGTGCGGCCATGGTGGCGGGCTGCTCCCGCGTCCGCCACCACCACCACGGGGCGCCTGCCGAGCTGCTCGCAGAGAATCCGCCCCACCTCGCCCAGTGAACCGGCTCCGATCACCACCGGGCAGACGCGGTCGCCTGCCCGGATGCGGAGGGTGTTCACGAGCCCAGGATCTGGAAGGTGTTCATGAGCGCCTCGACCTGGCGGAGCAGATACACCTTGTCCGCCCCGGGCGCGAACACCTGTCCGACCAGCAAGTAGGACCGCCCGCCTCTGTGGATCGCATAGGCGCGGAACGGGCCGCCGATGGTGTACTTCTCGTTCTGCCAGATCCCTTCCCACTTGAGGGCCGGCTCGCCCTGGAAGCGGGCCGGGAAGATCTGGGTCCGCTCGGCGAGAACGAAGTCGCCGTCGTTGTAGACGCGCAGGATGCGCTCCATCACCGGATCCCAGGGCGCCTGATCGAGCGGCAGCCGGCCGTCGATCCAGTGCACGAGGATGAGACGGACGGGCTCGGAGGCGTTGAACTTCACGAAGGCCCGCTCCGGGTCCACGGCGCCGAAGAAGCCCTTGTTGAGCCGCATGGTCCAGCCGAACTCGCGGGCGACTTCCCCGGGCAGGTCCTTCTCCTCGCCCAGGCTGAACATGGTCAGCGTCAGCCCCCGCACCACCGACTCCTCGACCTCGCGCCGCAGCGCAACCGAATCCGCCCCGGCGAGGAGCCGCGTGAGGTCGGGCTCGCTCCAGGCGACGGCGAAGAAGCTGGTCTGCCCGGTGGCGAACCGGTCGGACAGGAGGAGGTGGAAGGGCTTCCGGGCCTTCAGCGCCTCCTCTCCCCGCTCCCCGAGCAGCCCTGGGAGCGCATTCGCCAGGGGGTCGTCCAGGCCCAGGTTTACCGCGAAGATCTGGTTCTTGACCGTCTTGTGCGTGTTGAAGCGCGCGTAGGGCACCGTCTCGATGCTGAAGGCCGCTTCCTTTCCGACCACCTCCACCGGGTAGGCGAAGAGCCGGCGAATCTCCGGCAGCACGGGGCCGCGCGCCGAGGCGTTGGTGAAGAGGGAGATCTCGTCGTTGCTGCCTATCGCCCCGGGCATGGGGCGCGATCCGCAGCCTGCGATCGCGGCCAGGGCGAGAAGGGAGGCCAGGAGACGGAGGAATGGGCGGCGCCCGCAGGAGAGACGATTCATGGGCGGATTATAGGGTCAGCGAACCGAGGGTGCGACCCCCGCCTCGCCGGTCGAGCCGGCCAGCGCCGCGTCCATCTCCGGCGTCCACGCCGGATCGGGAGCCTGGCGGATCTCCGCGACGCCGATGAGGCGGACGCCCCGCCGCAGGTAGCGGATCGGCACATTCGATCCGGGGACCGTGGCCGCGACCAGGAAGGAGAGGTCCTCAGGGCTCTGCACCCGCGCCCCCGCGTATTCCAGGATCACATCCCCGGGGATCAACCCGGCCTCGGCGGCCGGCCCCCCCTCCACCACGCGATGCACCACGACCCCCGCGACGGAGCGGCCGCGCTCGCGCAGGACTCTCCTGAGCTCGACCTGGAGCCCCAGGAACCCCCGCTCGACATAGCCCAGCCGGCGGAGCTCCTCGGCCAGCTCCAGCGCGTTGGCCACGGGGAGGGCGACGGTGGTGAGGCTCGGGTCGGTGGTGGTGACATGGCCCTCCTGCACATACCCGGCGACCAGGTCCGTGCCCGGCGGGAGGAGGACCCGTCCGCGGCTGCGCTCGAGGCGGCCTGAGAGGAGCCCGACCATCCGGCCGGAGCGATCCAGAAGCGCGCCCCCCGTGAACCCCGGGAAAACCGGAGCCGCCACCTGGAGCATGTCGACATCGCTGTAGCCCAGGCTCGGACCCTCCGGGAGCACCACCGTCCCGAAGCCGGCGCTCGGGGCGCCGGGCGCGCCGAGGCCCACTGCAAAGACCATCTCACCCGGGAAGACCAGGGCCCGATCGCTCACAGGGATCGGCGCGAGGCCCAGACCGTCCGCCTGGAGCACCGCGATGTTGGTGCGCCGATCCAGGCCGGCCACCCTCGCGATGACGGTGTCGCCGGGCGACGGCGAGACGAGAACCTCGGTGGCGGAACCGACGATCCCCGCGCAGGTCAGGATGTAGCCGCCGCCGAGCGAGACCCCGGTGCCGATGATCCGGCCGGGGCCCTCGGGGGAAGCGGAATGCGTGGCGGCGCGGATCACCCGAACCAGATACCGGCGGGCCTGCATGGCCAGGCGCTCCGCCTCTCCGGTGACCCCCGGCATCGCCCTGGGCTCGGCGGCGGACAGCTGCCCCGGCGCCGCCAGAAGGAAGAGCGCGCCGAGAGCGATGCAGGCCGGCCGCCACATCAGAAGGTCACCACCGTGCTGGCGGAGGGATCTGCGCCCACGCGGGTCAGGACCGGCGACCCGCCCTCGGTGGGCTCGCGCAGCACCCAGTCCTCGATCACATAGGCGTCCCGCGCCATACCCAGCGACTTGGCTTCTTCGGCGGGCGGGTTCTCGAGTCCGGGGAGCAGCTCGGGGAGGGTGGCCACCGCGGGAGGCGTCGAGGGAGCGTCCGATCCTGCGGCTGCTTCTCTGCCGCCCCGGAGCGCATCCTCCACGGACAGGACCGATGGCGCCGGGACGCGTTCGTCCATCGCCATGTCGGAGCCGGGACCGCCGGAGAGACGCAGGGCACCGACCGCCACGATGACCAGAGCGGCCGCCGCCGCGAGGGGGGCGCCCCATGCCAGGAAGCGGGGCCGCAGGCGCGGAGCCGCGGACTCGTTCCAACCGGGGGCGGGGAGCCCCTTCACCTCGGCCAGCACCCGATCGGTGAAGCCTTCCGAGACGGCGAGACGGGGAAGGTGGGAGAGCCTGTCCATGAGCGCCGCCACATCCTTCACGGCAGCGCGGCAGCGGGGACAGGACCCGAGGTGCTCGTCGACCATGCGGACCTCGGCGGGGCTCGCCTCGCGCTCGAGGTAGGCGGAGAGGAGGGAATCGACCTGCTGGCAAGACATCATGCTGGGCTCCTGGTGGGCTCCATGGCCGGCCGGCGCCGGGTCAGAGCTCGGTCTTCGCAAGGCTCTTGAGCTTCTCCTTCAACATCAGACGGGCCCGGTTGATCCGGGACCGCACCGTGCCCCCGGGAATGTCCAGGACCTCGCCGATCTCCTCGTAGGAGAGACCTTCGATGTCCCTCAAGACCAGCGCCTCCCGGTAGACCTCGGGCAGGCGTCGTATGGCCTGCTCCACCAGCCGGCTGGTCTGGTCGCGCTCCACCATCCGGTCCGTGGAGGGTTGATCGTCCTCGCGCAGGTGGGGCTCGACGGCGCCCGTCGTCTCCTCCATCTGCTCGAGGCTGAACACATTGCGCAGACGCACCTTCCGCCGGATCTCGTTCTTGGCCAGGTTCACCGCGATGGTGAAGATCCAGGTCGAGAACTTGCCGGTCCGGCGATAGCGCTCCCGATGGAGGTACACACGGACGAAGGCTTCCTGGGTGAGGTCCTCCGAGCGCTGGTAGTCGCGGACATAGCGGAAGACCACATTCTGGAGCCGGTTCTTGTAGCGATCCACGAGGCAGGCGAAAGCGGGCTGGCTTCCAGCGACCACATGATCCATGAGGTCCTCGTCCGGGAGGTCCCTGTAGAACGACTGTGACCGCAGACCCGCCTCCGTCACCTTGGGCGGTACCTCCGGCGGGTATGTACCCGGGGATCCGGAACCGGTTCCCGCTGGCCAAGACCGCCTCTTTGGGCGCAACATATCCTGCGCGCGAGGGTATCATAGCTTCGACGCAGGCGCTGGGCGGGAACCGGAGGCATACCATGCGCATGGGCAAGCAGTTGAACTTCAGGCTGGCAATCCTCCTGGGAAGCGCCTGGCTCCTGGCCGGCTGCTACACCGTTCTGCGGCACCCCACCACCGAGCTCACCCAGGCCCATGGAGGGGACAGCCAGTACGGCGATTGCGCCTCCTGTCACGATCAGGGGTTCGACCAGCCGCTCCTGAGGGACCCCTACGGCTACACCAACCTCGCCTTCTGGAGCTACTACGGCTGCCCCTGGTGGCTGCCGGATTGCGGCGTGGGCTACGGCTACGCTCCGGGCGGGGGCTCCGGGGGCGGGAGCTACGGCCGGCCGGATGAGGTGGACGAGAACGGCAGGGCCGTGGGCTCTCGGGGGGGCGTCAACGAGCTGCCCAGCCGGCTGCCTGGAGTCAATCCTCCGTCCAGCGGGGGGACCGGCGCGCCGGGAACGAACCTGCGCCCCAGCGAAGAGGGCTCCGGCAACTCGAGCTCCCCTTCCACGCCGGGGCAGCAGGAAGGACGCGAGATGAAGCGCCCCGCCGAGAAGGCGCCCGCTCCCGCCGCGCCGCCTCCATCGGACAAGCCCAAGGACGAGGGGAAGAAGGACAGCCAGAAAACCCGGGACGACAAGAGCTAGGGGCCGCAATTCAGCGGGGAGGATCGAGGATCATGGTGAACGGAGCGCGCCGCATCGGCCGCATGGCATGTCTCGTCGCACTGCTCTCGGGTCTATCGGCAGGGACCTCCACGGCGGACGATCTGCCGCCGGTCGAGCTCCCCGAGACCGGCATCCACGGCATGGGAGCCCGCGCACTGGGCATGGGCGGCGCCTACACCGCGGTGGCCGAGGATGTCACCGCGATCGCCTACAACCCCGCGGGTCTCGCCCAGATCCGCCGCGTGGAGCTCTCCGGCGGGCTGGTCAGCGCGAGCGCGGACCGGACCATCACCCATTTCTCCAAGGCCGAGGCCGACCAGTCTAGCCTGCGCATCGACCACCTCGCCCTGGCCTACCCCGTCCCCACCTACCGCGGGAGCCTGGTCTTCGCGGGAGGATTCCATCGCAACGCCGACACGGACATGAGCGTGCTGCAGCAGGGCTACGCGATCCCGATCGAGGGATCGACCCCCGGGCTCTTCGAGCTGGAGGACTACCTGCGCGAGGGCGCCGTCAACCAGTGGACCGTTGCCGCGGCCATGGACCTCTCGCCCAACATCTCCGTGGGAGCTTCGCTCAGCTATCTCTCGGGGACGATGGACGAGTCCCTCACCCTGGCCAACTACCGGGCGGTTCCCACCGAGGAGGGGGTGGTCCTGGACTTCGGCCCCGACAATGCCCTGGACGAGCGGGTATTCGAGAGCGCGGTGCTGCGCAGCAGCGACCTGAGCGGGTACACGGGGTCGCTGGGGATGATGGGCTACCTGGAACCCGGCATCCGCCTCGGCCTCTCCCTCGAGCTGCCCCGCAAGCTCATCTACGATGTGAACGCCGAGACCCGGCTGGAGGACTGGGAGAAGATCGACACCGCCCGGCCCTTCCTCGAGGACGAGATCACCCTTCCCCTCTCCGTGAACGGGGGCGTCTCCTGGGGCGGCCGCGGCCTGCTCCTCAGCGGCGGGATGCGCTGGACCGACTACACGCAGATCGACTACGAGGGGAAGATCTACGCCCCTGCCGCGGGGTCCGGAGATCCGGACTTCCAGCGCGAGTTCGCCTACCGCTCCGTGGTGGCGGTCAACCTCGGGGCGGAGTACCAGTTCGCGAGCCTCCCGCTGCGCCTGCGGGCGGGCTTCTACACCGAGCCCCTCCCCTACAAGCTCATCGCCGCCGACACCAACTTCGAGTTCGTGCCCGACGACGGAAACGCCGAGACCTATGACGACGCATCTGAGGTCAAACGCGACTATCCGGAGGCGCGCATCGTCTCGGACCGGAAGTTCTGGACCCTGGGCGCCGGGGTGCTGGTGCAGGACGCCCTGACCCTCGACCTGGCAATCGCCCATGGGAGCTGGGAGAGGGAAACACCCGACAGGTACGAGAACACCACCACCTTCTACGACACCCGGCCGACCAGGGAGAAGGTGACGCAGACCCGGGTCCTGGTCAGCACGACCCTGCACTTCGAGTAGGCCCGGCCGCCCGGCCGGCAGGCGCCGGTCGGGGCCGGCCGCAGGGGAGCCGGCGGCCCGGCTCCCGCGGGACTAGAGCAGTCCCAACCGCTCCAGGGCGTTCTGCGCCGCCGCCTGCTCGGCGCGCTTCTTGTTGGTCCCCTTGCCCAGGCCCAGCTGATCCCCCCGCACCGTCACCTCCACCGTGAAGACCTTGCGGTGGTCGGGCCCGGACTCCGAGGTGATCCGGTAGCGGGGATAGGTCTTGAAGCGCTCCTGGATGTTCTCCTGGAGCAGGCTCTTGTAGTTGACGTGGCTGCGGTTGCCGAGGATCTCGTCCACATCGTCGAGGAGCTGGCGATCCAGGAAGCGGGCGGCGGCGGCGAGCCCCCCGTCCAGATACACCGCCCCGATCACCGCCTCGAATCCGTCCGCGAGGATGGAGGCGCGGAAGGATCCCCCGGACTCGCGCTCGGCGTCGCTCAGGAAGAGGTAGCGGCCCAGCTCCAGCCTCTTGGCCTGCTCGGCCAGGACGCCGCGGCTCACCAGGAGCGACTTCATCTTGGTGAGCTCCCCCTCCTGGTGGTCGGGGTAGCGGTGGTAGAGAAACTCGTTCACCACGAGCTCCAGCACGGAGTCCCCGAGGAACTCCAGGCGCTCGTTCGACCCGGGCAGCTCGACCCCGTTGCAGTTCAGGTAGGACCGGTGCGTGAGCGCCCAGCAGAGCAATGTCGAGTCGGCGAAGCGGTAGCCGACGTGTTTCTCGAACTCCTCCAGAACGGACCGCAGGGAGGGGTCGGATACCACGCACCGGCGGCGCCGCTTCCACCGGCGCAGGATGCCGTGCAGACCCATCTCGGGATTCCTGGCGCAGCCGGTCCGTCGCAGCCGCGAGGGCTACTGGAACCGGCGCGCCGCCAGGGTGACGTTGTGGCCGCCGAACCCGAGCGAGTTGGAGAGGGCGGCCTGGAGCGTGACCCGACGGGCTTCATTGGGGACACAGTCCAGGTCGCACTCCGGATCCGGGTGCTCGTAGTTGATGGTGGGGGGCAGGATACCCTCCCGCAGGGCCAGCACGGTGGCGATGAACTCGATCCCACCGGCGGCGCCCAGGAGGTGTCCGGTCATGGACTTCGTGGATCCCAGAGCCAGCGACCGGGCATGGTCCCCAAACACCGTCTTCACGGCGGCAGTTTCCATCTTGTCGTTCAAGGGGGTGGAGGTGCCGTGGGCGTTGATGTAGCCCACCTCCTCCACCCGGATGCGGGCGTCGGCCAGCGCGGCCGCCATGGCGCGCGCAGCCCCCTCCCCGCCGGGCGCCGGCGCGGTCATGTGGTACGCGTCCGCGGTGAGGCCGTAGCCCGCCACGCGGCCGTGGATCCGGGCGCCCCGCCGACGGGCATGCTCCTCGTCCTCCAGGACGACAACGCCCGCGCCTTCGCCCATGACGAACCCGTCCCGCTCCAGGTCGAAGGGCCGCGAAGCGCGCTCCGGGGCGTCGTTGCGCGTGGACATGGCCTTCATGGAGCAGAACCCCGCGAAACAGAGCTCGGTGAGGGTGGCCTCGGCCCCGCCACACACCATCACATCCGCGCCGCCCAGGCGAATCGTGTTGAACGCTTCCCCGATGGCGTGCGCCCCCGAGGCGCAGGCGGAGACGGTGGTGTAGTTGGGACCCTTGAGGTTCCAGCGGATGGAGATGTGCCCCGATGCCATGTTCGCGATCATCATCGGGATGAAGAAGGGGCTCACGCGCCCGGGGCCCTTCTCGAGCATGACGCGGTGCTGGTTCTCGAGAGTCTGGATCCCGCCGATTCCGGTGCCGATGATGGCGCCCGCCCGTTCGGGATCCGGCATGTTCTCGTCCAGGCCCGCGTCCCTCATGGCCTCATGGGCTGCCGCCAGAGCGAACTGGGTGAACTGGTCCGCCCGGCGGGCCTCCTTCGCGTCCATGATCCGCGTCACCTCGAAGCCCTTGACCTGCCCGGCCATTCGGGTGTCCAGCTTGGAGGGATCGAATCGAGTGATGGTATCGATGCCGTTCCGTCCGGCGACGAGCCCCTCCCAGAACTCGGGAACCGAGTTCCCGAGAGGGGTGATGACGCCAAGGCCGGTGACGACGACGCTTCGGTCCATGCGGGGTAGGTCCTCCGGGGAGGCGCGCCGGGGCGCCCGTGCCGGTTCGCCCTTACTTCACATGCGCCTTGAGGTAGCTCATGGCGTCGCCGACGGTCACCATCTTCTCGGCGTCCTCGTCGGGGATTTCAACATTGAACTCCTCCTCGAGGGCCATGATCAGCTCCACGGTATCCAGCGAATCGGCGCCGAGATCGTCGATGAAACGGGCCTCGGGCTTCACCTGGTCGGCCGAAACGCCCAGTTGCTCGACGATGATCTCCTTGACGCGGTCCTCATTGTAGGCCATGCGAACATCCTCCATCCGGATTGAAACCGGGGCCCGAACAGGCCCCCCCTTGGAAAGCTGGGGAAGGTTAGGCCATGACCATGCCTCCGTCAACATGGATCACCTGCCCCGTCATGTAGGATGCGCCGTCGCCGGCGAGGAATGCGACCACTCCGGCCACATCCGCGGGCGCGCCGAGCCGGCCGAGCGGGATCGCCTTCAGCATGGCCTCCTTCGCCGTCTCGGGGAGGCCTTCCGTCATCGCGGTCTCCACATAGCCCGGCGCCACGGCGTTGACCGTGATGTTGCGCCCCGCCAGCTCGCGCGCGACGGCCCTGGTGAAGCCCAGGATGCCCGCCTTGGATGCCGCGTAGTTCGCCTGGCCCGCGTTGCCCAGGCTGGCGATCACCGAGGAGATGTTGACGATGCGTCCCCAGCGGGCGCGGATCATGTCGCGGCTGAAGACCTTGGTGCAGTGGAAGGTGCCGTCCAGGTTCACCCGCAGGACCTCGCTCCAGTCCTCCGGCTTCATGCGCAGCAGGAGTTGATCCTTCGTGATGCCGGCGTTATTGACCAGGATGGACACCTTGCCCAGCGCCGCGTCGATGTCCGCGGCGCTCTTCTCCACCGCGTCGAAGTCGCTCACATCCAGGCCGAGCACGAAGGCGCGGCGTCCCAGGGCGCGGATCTCCGAGGCCGCCTCCTCGGCGGGAGCGGGGTTCCGCGCCGCCAGCGCCACATCTGCGCCCTGGCGCGCCAGCTCGAGCGCGATCGCGCGCCCGATGCCGCGGGACGCTCCCGTCACCAGCGCGATCCGGCCCTCCAGGGGATTGCTCATTGCGTCACCGCCTCGATCTCGGCGGGGTCGCCCGCCGCGCCGCACTC
>CAZWKH010000060.1:0-10628 GCA_964633885.1 uncultured bacterium
CTGAGCCTCTTCGAGGCTTTCGAAGCGCAGCCCGCGTAGCGGCGTGCGCTTGGCGTGACCGACGCTGGATTCGACCTTTCCCTTGCGATCGGGATCGCGGACCCGGCACGGCAGCGCGACCGCGCCGTAGTGGGCCAGCACGTCGCGGTAGAGAAGATTGAGCGTGGGATCGTAGATGTCGGGCTTGAGCACGCCCTCGCGCAGATTGTCGAGCACGACGACGCTGACCGCGCCGCCGAGACGCCGAAACGCTCGCTCGTGAAGCTCGGCCCACATCCGTGTGCTCGACTTCATCGTGAGCAGCCGTACGCACTTTCGACTGTAGCCCAGCGTCAGCACGAAGAGACGGGAGCGGCGGTACTTGCCGGTGGCCCGGTCGCGGATGGTGCCCGCCGCCGGGTCCACTCTGGCCCCTCCGATGTACCCTCCGGCTTCGGTCACGAGGTGCACATCCACCACCTCCCCGGGCCCCGGGCCCATGACGGCGAAGAGCCTTCCGAGGGGCGAGTTCCCGATGCAGCGCACGCGAGCCGGGCCCTCGAAGCCGGCCTCCCCGAAGGCGACCGCGCACCGCATGGCCTCCGCGGCCTGCGCGGACCCCACTCCGGGGCCGAGCAGGATCTCCGCCTCCCCGGTGTAGAGCTGCTTGATCCCGCCCCAGGTCGCGGGGGTCGGCGCCGCCATGGCGGGCAGGCTTCCCCCGACGGTCGCGACGATCATGATCCAGACGACGAAACGCGGTTGGCGCATGGAGCCAGTTCCTTCTGGTCACGGGGTGTGGCGACGACGGAACCGGATCCGTTTGCATAGAGGGTGCCGCCCGCCGGACCGGCAGGCGGCCGGGGGCGTCATGAGGCGACGCGCGCTCGTCACCGGGCGTCGCACTTCCGGCGCCCGCACCGCGACCCTTGCGCTGCGCCGCCCGTTGGTGTGAGATTGCCCCATGGTGCGTCGCGTGGTGATCCCGCGGAACGGTGATGTGGATGTGCTGGAGTTGCGTGAGGGCCCCCCCGACCCCCTCGTGCCCGGCTCGCTGCGCCTGCGCGTGGCCGCCGCCGGGGTCAACTTCGCCGATCTCCTCATGCGCATGGGCCTCTACCCGGAAGCGCCCAGGCGCCCCTTCGTGCCGGGTTACGAGGTGGCGGGGGTGGTCACCGAGGTCTCCGAGGAGGCGGCGCGCGGCCGCCCGGACCTCGTCGTCGGAACCCGCGTCGCGGCGGGCACCCGCTTCGGCGGCTACGCCGAGGAAGTGGTCGTCCCGGCCTCGAAGGTGCTGGCCCTGCCCCCCGACTGGTCCTTCGAGGAGGGCGCGGGGTTCCCGGTCTGCTTCATCACCGCCTGGGTCGCCCTCTGCGCCATGGCCCGGATCCGGGCGGGGGACCGGGTGCTGGTGCAGGGCATCGCGGGGGGTGTGGGGCTGGCCGCCCTCGGGATCGCCCGCGCGGAGGGAGCGCGGGTGGCCGGCAGCTGCGGCGGCCCGGCCAAGGTCGAGGCCGCCCTGCGTCACGGCGCCGAGCGCGCCATCGACTACCGGAACGAAGACATCGCCGCCTCGGTGCGGGCCTGGGCCCCGCAAGGGGTGGATGTCGTCCTCGAGCCGCGCGGCGGGCGCGCCATGCGCGAGAGCCTGAGCCTCCTGCGACCCACCGGGCGGCTGGTGCTGTTCGGGGTGAGCGAGATGGCCTCGGGGCGGCGGCGCAATCTCCTGGCCGGTGCGCGCGCGGCGCTGCCCCTGCTGCACCTGAACCCGCTCCGTCTGGTGAACGGGAACCTGGGCCTCTACGGCCTCAATGTCCTCACCCTCTGGGACCGGGACGACCTCATGGGTCCGGCCCTGACGGCGCTGGAGGCGGGAGCCCGCCGAGGCATCTACCGCCCGGTGCTGGACCGCAGCTTCCCCCTGGAACGGGCCGGGGAGGCCCACCGTTACATCCACGAACGACGCAACATCGGCAAGGTCGTGCTCACCACCGGCGCGGTCTAGGCGCGCGGAGACACCGGCAGCATGCGCAAGAACTACATCCTGGACACCAATGTGCTCCTCCACGACCCCGAATCCATCCACTCCTTCCAGGACAACACGGTGATCGTCCCGATCTATGTGATCGGGGAGATCGACCACTTCAAGAAGGAGGCCTCGGCGCTGGGGCGCAACGCGCGGCAGGTGGGCCGGATCCTGGACGGCTACCGCGAACGGGGAATGCTCTCCGAGGGCGTGCCGCTGGACGGCGGGGGCATCCTCAAGGTGGTGATCCACCAGGACTATTCGCTGGACACCCTCAACGGACGGCCCGGCCTGGTGGACAACGCGTTGCTTGCGCTGGCGGTCGGGCTCCGGCGCGAGGAGCCGGGGACGCCGGTGATCCTGGTGACCAAGGACACGAACCTGCGCATCAAGGCGGACGCGATGTCGATCCGCGCCGAGGACTACGAGACCGGCCGGGTGGACCTCGAGGAGCTCTACCGCGGTGCGGCGGAGATGGTGCTGGACCGCAAGTCGGTGGAGGGGCTGCGCAAGGGCGACCCCCTGGCGGTGGTGCCCGAGGGGTGCTACCCGAACGAGTATGTGTGGGTGCATTCCGACGGCGAGCCGTCCCTCTCCGTCCTGGCGCGGGTGAGTCCGGACTGCCGCAACCTCCATGTCCTGCGGTTGCCCGACCGGCCGCCCCTGGGACTCAAGCCCAAGAACCGGGAGCAGCACTACGCGCTGGACGCGCTGCTCGACCCGGAGCTCAAGCTGGTGACCCTGATGGGGAAGGCGGGTACCGGGAAGACGCTCCTGGCGATCGCGGCGGGGCTGCACCAGGTGGAGGAGCTGGGCATCTATGCCCGGCTCCTGGTGTCCCGGCCGGTCTTCCCGATGGGACGCGACCTGGGCTACCTCCCCGGCGAGATTGAGGAGAAGCTGAACCCCTGGATGCAGCCCATCTACGACAACCTGGAGTTCCTGCTCGAGCGGCAGCGCTCACGCAAGAGCTTCAGCATCGCCAAGCTCACCCAGAGCGGGACGCTGGGAATCGAACCCATCACCTACATCCGGGGGCGGAGCATCCCGGGGCAGTTCCTGCTGGTGGACGAGGCGCAGAACCTGACGCCGCTGGAGGTTAAGACGGTGGTCACCCGGGTAGGGGAGGGGACGAAGATCGTGCTCACCGGCGATCCCTACCAGATCGACAATCCGTATGTGGACGGGTCCTCGAACGGGTTCAACTATGTGGTGCAGCGCTTTCGCATGGAGCCGATCGCCGCGCATGTGGAGCTGATCAAGGGCGAGCGGAGCGAGCTCGCGGAGAGGGCTTCGGACATCCTGTAGCTGCGCGCGGACCCCGGCCGCCGGGTCCCGGCGGGCCGCGGACCGGCGCGATCGAGGGGATCATGTCTCCGATTGATCCAATCCACATCCGAACGGCAAGGCGCGCCGACTGGGAAGCTGTTCGACGCCTGGCGACGCTCGTCTTCTCCCAGGTCGACCCCAAGGCGATCGATTACCAGATTCGATCGCACTATCACTTGACCCGGGTCGCCGAAGGTGCGGGTGGACAGCTCCTGGGATACTGGCTCGTGGACACCGGACACGCTCCGGGTGACGCGCGGCGCTTGTGGCTCGAACAGATCGCGGTGGATCCTGCCGCCCAGGGCCGGGGTGTAGGGTCTCAATTGCTGCGGGATTTGACGGATTGGGCGCGCGATCGGGGGTACTGGAGGCTGGAGCTCGCCGTGGCGGCCTCCAATCTCCGGGCGCAGAATGTGTATCGAAAGTCGGGTTGGATCCGCGTGCCCCGTTCCGGAGAAGGGTTCACCTTCCGCAAGGAGATCGAATCGGTCGATCGATCGAGGCCGCTCATTCCGATCCGGAGACGATTCATAGTGATACGGCTCCTGGATCGACTGCTCTATGGATTCCGCACGCGCGCGGCAGGGAAGTAGAAGGCCGCCTCCCGGCCCGCGGATCGGTGCGGAGCGCCGGACCACTTGTGCACATGCGGGGGCCGAACAGAGGAGTTTTCCGACGCCGCCGGCAACCGCTCGATCTGCAAACGGTTCACCTGCGCGGGTCGCCGTCCCCGCCCGTTCTGCGCCCGCGCGTATGCACCGTTTCCCCCGGTTATCCACAGGGTTCTCCACCATGTGGAAAACCGGCATTGCTTGCTCCGCAAGAACGATGCGCCGACCCCTTCACGCGACGCGGCAACCGTCGCGTTTTCCCCCGCGAAAGCGCGAAGGTTGACCGGTGCGAAGCGCAAGTTGCCGCAGTCCGGTTGAATTTCTTTGACGCGACTGCGCGAGCGGACTAAGTTGCAGTCGAGGGTCGTGATCGACCTGTCCGGCGCCGACACTCGGCTTGCCGAGATGAGGCGCAAGACCCCAGGAGGGGCGGCGCTCTCTGCGGAGAGCGCCAAGGCCCTCCGCGATCGAGACTCCGAAGGGCCGGGCAAGGCAGGCGGTTCGCCGCCGACCGCGCTCAAGCCCAGGGGAGGAGGCGCCGTGACGAGCGGGGCCGTCGTGGAGGGAGATCCACCCCTGAAGGGGGAGAAGCCCAAGGGAGGCACGGGCCGTCCCCGCCGCTTCGGCGACGGAACGGCAACGGACTTCCGCGGAGACGAAAGCCCGGGAGGTGAGCGAGGCTCCGCCGGCGCAAGCGCGGCGGATCCGTCTGAGCCGACACCAGGCGGGCAGGACCGGCCGGGAGGCGCGGACCATGCCGCGGAAGGGGAACCCTTCGAAGGGCAGAATCCCATGAGCGCATCGGCCTGAAAGACGGCCGAAAGGTCGCGGGAGGAACAAGGCGTCAAGGGGGTGCGAAACCCCGAAGACGCAGCGTACCCGGGCCAGGCAAACCCGGGGCAGTCGCTTCCCGCCTCCGCAAGCGCTGTAGGGAAAGGGACCCTGGAGAGGCGCGCGCCGCTGCAAGGCGGAACGCAGCTCGGGACGGTCATACTCCGAAGGAGAGCGAAAGCTCACGAGGGGCTCGCGGCGCTGATTCACTTCTCTGCCGCGACGGCGGGTGCCGGAAGGCCTTGGGCGGGTGCGCGAAAGCGGCCCAGGCCCCGGGGAAGCGCAGAACCCATGAGGGCGCGCCGGACACCCGAGAGACCCCCTGAAGGGCACGCAACTCCATGGGAGGAGGCGCTGCCGGGGTGACCCGGCCTCGCAGCCGTGCCGATGCCGGCCTCTGAAGGGGAAACGGACGGGCTCGCGACCCTCGTTTCTTTGTGCCGCCTCCCGGCGGCGCAAGAGGCCCTCCGCCACGCGTCCGGTTCTCCGGGCGCTTCGACGCGTGGAGCCGTGAGCCCGCCTCCCTGGCGGCGCGGCTCTCCCACCGCGGGGCGGCGACGAGCCGCCGGTCCCAGGTGCCCCCCCACTCGGGGCACCCCTGTCCCGGTCGGGCGCCACGACGGCGTCTTCCGCGCACATGCCGCACCGCGGCGGCGGCATCTTCCGCGTCCGGGAGGATCAGAGGGGCAGGTCGCCGGCGGGGATGTCGCGCAGGAGGGGGTTGCCGCGGTCGCGCGGCGAGAGGATGGGTGCCTCGGCGCCCCAGGGCATTGCGATGGCGGGATCGTCCCATGCCACGCCGTACTCGTCGCTGCCGTCGAAGTAGCTGTCCACGACATAGGTGAGGATGGCGTCGGTCAGGGCAAGGAACCCATGGGCGACCCCTTCGGGAATGTAGACGCCGACCGGGTTCTTTTCGCCGATCTCCAGGGTCTCCCGCCCTCCCCGCGTGGGGGATCCGCGGCGCAGGTCGTAGAGCCCCACCCGCATGCGCCCCGCGAAGGGCACCCAGTAGTCGATCTGGCGGCGGTGGAAGTGGAGGCCCCGCAGCACGCCCGCCCGCGAGTCCGAACGGTTGCCCTGCACCTGGTCCCAGGACCGCTCGGGGAACCACTCGCGGCGGAAGGTCTCCAGGAACTGTCCGCGCTCGTCGGAGAAACTATGGAGCCGGACGAGCTTGACCCCGGCGATGAGGCTGGATTCGCGGATCTCCGGCATCTGGTCCCCCGGACGGCCGCGCGCCGCCGCGCGGCGCGAAGGAGGATGCGTACATCGTGAACGCGGGAGCGGCTAATATATCACAAGGTTTCGCGGAAGGAGGCCGGGCATGAGCCGATGGGTCGAAGTGGCGCGCGACGACGAGCTGGCGCCGGGCCAGTACAAACCGGTGGAAGTCGGCGGCCTGGAGCTGGCGGTGTTCCGCCTGGACGACGGGTACTGCTGCATCGAGGATCTCTGCACCCACGACGGCGGAAGCCTCACCGGGGGGGATTTCGATGGGCGCGAGGTGACCTGCCCCCGCCATGGGGCGCGTTTCGATGTCTGCACCGGAGAGGCCCTCTGCCTGCCCGCGGTCGCAGCCACTCCTTCCCACGCGGTGCGGGTGCGAAACGGCGCGGTCGAGGTGGAAGTGGAGGACGACGCATGATCACGGGACGACGGACGCGCCAGGTCGCGCTGCTCAAGGTGCTCGCCGCCGCTTCCTGGGCGGACGGCCGGCTCGACAACGAGGAGATGAACCGCATCAAGGAGCTCATCCTCGCCTACGGGCTGGAGCAGGCCGACATCCGCGAGGTGCACGCCCTCCTGGAGGCGCCGGTCTCCTACTCGCGGTGCGAGGAGTTGACTCGCGAACTGCTCGCCATGCTCACCACCCGGGCCGAGCGCGAGGAAGTGCTGCGCGAGATCGAGGCTCTCTTCCACGCGGATGCGGGGATGGCGGAGGGGGAGCGCGAGATGCTCGCCGGGCTGCGGGGCATCATGGACGCGATGGACTCCGTGGACCATTTCGTCTCGCGGATCGGCGGGGTGTTCAAGCGCATGTTCACCGCGCGCAATCCCGCCGCCGACCCCGGGCAGCTTGCCAGGTACCTCAAGAACACCGTGCTGCAGCGGATGCACGATGTCTCGGGCGGGGCGTGGCGCGCCGAGGCAGACGCCGCCACTCTCAACCGTTACACCTTGTTCGGCGCGGTGTTGGGCCGGGTCGCGGATGTGGAGAAGGGCATCTCCGAGGCCGAGCTGGACAGCATCCGCGGGCTGCTGGAGGAGCGGTTCTCCCTGCACCCCCCGCTGCTCGACTGGGTGGTGCAGTCGGTGAAGGAGGCGGCCTCGGCGCGAATGGACCGCCAGGGGCTGCTGAGCGAGTTCAACCGGATCGCGGACATGGAGGCGCGGATGGAGCTGCTCGACGCCGCCTTCGCGGTGGCCTCCGCCGACGGCGCGGTGAGCGGCGCGGAGCTGGACGAACTGCGGCTGCTGGCCAATTTCCTCTGGATCGATCCGCGGGACTACAACCGCGTGCGGCAGCGCTGGGCGTAGCGGCATCCCGCGACCCGCTCCG
This sequence comes from uncultured bacterium, assembly GCA_964633885.1. Classification (GTDB taxonomy): domain Bacteria; phylum Eisenbacteria; class RBG-16-71-46; order JABDJR01; family JABDJR01; genus CAVXKA01. Next base: position 7,340 of record CAZWKH010000060.1, read on the forward strand.
CGGCGTTGCCCGGCGCCGCTGCGCGGGTCACGGGTCGTCCTCGCCGAAGGGGCCCCCGCTTCGCGGCCCTTCGGACTGCGGTCGACCCGTGACCCGCTCCGCGGCGCCGAGCAGCGGGCGAACGCCTCGCGCGGCGCGCGGCGGGAGGCGCCTCAATCCATGAAGGCCCAGACCTCCGCCCGCCGGTCCAGCGCCTGCTGCTGCGGCTCGTACTCGCGCCCCTGTGCGTATTTGGAGCCCAGGTTCATGGTCGAGATCCGCGCCGCGTCGATTCCCTGCGAGCGCAGGAACTTGCCGACGCTCTCGGCGCGCGCCTGGCCGACCGAGGCCCCCTCGCCGCGATTGCCGGCGAAGCCTGCGACCAGAACATGCCAGCGGGTGTTGACCTTCAATTCCTTGACCGCCTCCAGCAACGCGCCCTGCCCTTCGCGGTCCAGCGAGGAGGATCCCGAGGCGAAGGTCAGGTTCTTGAGGAGCTGATGGGGCTTGAGCCCCGCGGGGACCGCGGGGGCCTCGTCGTAAGCCCAATCTCGGACCGGCGCCGGCGGTGGGGGCAGGGTTGCAGTGCGCTCCTGCACCCGCAGGTTCGGCTCCGCGCTCGCCCCCGACGAACCGGCCTGCATGGAGGTGCATCCAGCGAACCAGGCCAGCGCGATCCCGGCCGCGGCCAGGACGGCGACCGCTCTCCAGCCCCGGCGCAGCGCGGGCATGCCTTGTAAGGTCGTCGTGCGGGTCATAAGATCACTTCTCCTTTCGCCAGTCACCCCGTGAGCGATCATGGACTTCGATGCCAAACGCGTCACCGCGCTCCACGAAGCGGAACCCAACCGCCGCGGCGACTTCGTGCTGTATTGGATGCAAATCGAACGACGCGCAGAAGACCATGATGCGCTCAATTTCGCGGTGGATCAAGCAAACCGGCTGAACCTGCCGCTCCTGGCCTACGAGGGGCTCCGCCACGATTATCCCCATGCCTCGGACCGCATCCACAGCTTCGTGCTGGAGAACGCGCGCGGTCTGCGCAAGCGGTTGCGCGAGAGGGGGATCGGCCACGCCTTCTACCTGGAGCGCGACGCCGCAGACCGCCGCCCCATCGTCCGCGACCTTCTCAAGAGGGCGGCCCTGGTCGTGACCGACGACTTCCCGGCCTTCATCGTCCCCGGCCAGAACCGCGCCCTGGCCTGTCTGGCGGAGGCAGCGAAGGTGCCCGCCTACGCGGTGGACTCCCGGGGCGTCGTGCCTCTCGCCGAGTTCCCGCGCCGCGAATACGCGGCCCGCACCATTCGCCCCAAGCTCCACAGGCTTCTGCCCTACTACCTCGCGCCACGGGAGGATCCGCGCCCCCGCCGCAGCGGGCTGCGCATCGACCCGGGGTTCCGCGAGGAGACCTGGCGCGAGCCGGTGGCGGCGAAGGTGGCGTCCTGCGCCGTGGATCACGGGGTGCCGCCGGTGCCGCATCGCTTTCCGGGCGGGCGGGAGGCCGCCCGGGCCAAGCTCCGGCGCTTCCTGGAGGACGGCCTCGACCGCTACGACGCCCAGAGCAACGACCCCGCCCGCGGGGCGACCTCGGAGCTGAGCCCCTACCTTCACTTCGGCATGATCGGGGCACGCGAGGTCGCCCTCGCCGTGCGGAGCGCCCGGCCCACGGCGGACCGCAACGCGGCGGCCTTCCTGGAGCAGCTGATCGTCCGGCGCGAGCTCGCCCTCAACTTCTGCGCGCGCGAGCCCCGCCACGACCGCCTCGGCGCGCTCCCCGAATGGGCGCGAAAGACCCTGGCCGCCCACGACGGCGACCCGCGTCCTTTCGCCTATACCCGGGCCGCCTTCGAGCGGGCCCGGACCCACGACCCGCTCTGGAACGCCTGCCAGGACGAGCTGCGGCTCACCGGCGTCGTCCACAACTACCTGCGGATGCTCTGGGGGAAGAAGATCCTGGAATGGTCGCGCTCCCACGCCGAGGCGCTCCGCACCATGATTCACCTCAACGACAAGTACGCGCTGGACGGGCGGGACCCCAACTCCTACACGAGCTTCCTCTGGTGCTTCGGTCTCCACGACCGGCCCTGGGGTGAGCGACCCATCTACGGAACCGTCCGCAGCATGTCCTCGGACAACACGCGCCGCAAGATCGGCGCGGACGCCTACCTCGCGCGCGTGGAGGCCCTGCGCCGGGGCCTCGCGCCGGACGATGGAGGAAACTGACATGGAACAGGATCTCTTCAACTGGGAGTCCTTGCGCTCCGGCATCATCACCCACGGGGTGCGCATCGTCGTCATCCTGATCGGCTCGCTGCTGGCCTATCGCATGGTCCAGTTCGCGGTCCGCCGGATGGAGAAGGCGGTGGAGGACGACGATCCCACCACCCGGAGCGAGGCGGAGAAGCGTGCGGAGACCCTCGGCCGCATCATGCGCCAGGTTTCCTTCGTGCTCTTCTCGCTGGTGGCGGGCATGCTGATCATGAGGGAGATGGGCTTCGAGATCGGCCCCATCATCGCCGGGGCCGGCATCGCCGGCATCGCGGTGGGCTTCGGCGCGCAGAACTTGGTGCGCGACATCATCACCGGGTTCTTCCTCCTCCTCGAGAACCAGATCCGGGTGGGGGACATCGTCGAGATCGCGGGCAAGTCCGGGCTCGTGGAGGCGGTGAACCTCCGCACCACCGTGCTGCGCGACCTCGAGGGGACGGTGCACATCGTCCCCAACGGCGTGGTGGACACGGTCACCAACCGCACGCGCGAGTGGTCGCGGACCGTGCTGGATGTCGGCGTGGCCTACAAGGAGAGCGTGGACCGCGTGATGGATGTGCTGGCCGGGATCGGCGAGGAGATGCGGGCCGACCCGGAGTGGGGCCCGCGGATCCGCGAGCCCATGGACATCCTCGGCGTCAACGAGTTCGCAGCGTCCTCGGTGAACATCCGCCTGACGATGACGGTGGCCCCGCAGCAGCAGTGGGCGGTGGGGCGGGAGCTGCGCCGGCGGATCAAGAACCGCTTCGACGAACTGGGGATCGAGATCCCCTTCCCCCATGTCACGGTGTACCTGGGCGCCGGACACCAGGGCCTCCTGCACATGGTGGCCGACGGCTCCGTGGCGGGGGACGCGGCTGCGAAGGCGTCGCGTCCCATGGTAGACTAGCCGGCCCGTCCAATCACAAGGGGCCGCCGCGGCCCCGCCCACCGGAGGAAACCCGATGTTCGCCGAGCGCCGCCGCAGGTTCATGGATCAGATGGGGGAGGGCGTGGCTCTCCTCTTCGCAGCCCCCGAGAAGATCCGCTCCAACGACACCAC
>CAZWKH010000061.1:0-10609 GCA_964633885.1 uncultured bacterium
CTGGAGGCCATCCCCCGCGGATGGGAGTTCCTGGGCGGCGACTTCCTCAACGAGGCGGACCAGGCCGAGGCGCTGCGCGGCGTGTCCAGCGTGTTCCACCTCATCTCCACCACCATCCCCGCCACCTCGAGCCTCAATCCCATCTACGATGTGGAGACGAACCTCATCTCCACGCTTCGCTGCATCGAGCTGGCCCTGGAGTCCGGGGTCAAGCGGATCGTCTTCGTCTCCAGCGGCGGCACCGTGTACGGCCGCCCGCAGACCTTGCCCATCGCCGAGGATCACCCCACCGAGCCGCTGGTTTCCTACGGCGTGGTGAAGCTGGCCATCGAGAAGTACCTCCGCCTCTACTGGCGGCTCTACGGGCTCTCCTATCGCATCGTCCGCCTCTCCAACCCCTACGGCCCACGCCAGGACATCGCGGGGGCCCAGGGGGCAGCCTCGGTGTTTCTGGCAAGGGCCCATGCGGGCCGGCCCATCGAGATCTGGGGCGACGGCCGGGTGGTGCGCGACTACCTCTTCGTGGAGGATGCGGTGGAGGGGATCCTCGCCGCCGAGGCCTCCGAAGATCCCGAGGGGCTCTACAACATCGGCTCCGGGGTAGGGGTGAGCCTGAACGAGCTGGTGGAGCGGATCCGCGAGGTGGCCGGGCGCGAGGTGGCGGTGCGCTACCTGCCGGGCCGCCCCTTCGATGTGCCGGAGAACATGCTCGACATCGGCAAGGCCGGGCGTGAGCTGGGCTGGTCTCCCCGGGTGCCGCTCGCCGAGGGCCTGCGCCGCACCTGGGACTGGCTCGAGAGGACCCGCCGCTCATGAGCGCGCCCATCCTTCCCTCCGGCGGCGCGCCTCGCCCGGCGCCGCCGATGGTGAACGGCCGGCCGCTCCGTCTCTCCATTTTCTTTCCCGCCTACTACGACGAGCTCAACATCCCGAAAGTCGTGGCCGGGGCTCTGCGCGTGGTGGAGGAGATGGGGATCGAGGAGTACGAGATCGTCATCGTCGAGGACGGAAGCCCCGACCGCACCGGAGAGGTGGCCGACGAGCTGGCCGCGCGCCATCCGAAGGTACGGGTGGTGCATCATCCGCGGAATCTGGGCTACGGGATGGCGCTGCGCACCGGGTTCACGGAGGCCCGGCTCGACTATGTCTTCTACACCGACGGCGACAACCAGTTCGATCTGCAGGAGCTCAAGAAGTTCCTCGCGCTCCTGCCTTACACCGACATCGTCTCCGGGTTCCGGACGAAGAAACAGTATTCCACCTATCGCAAATTCACTTCCTTCGTGTACAACCTGATCCTGCGCATCGCGCTCGACATCCAGGACCGCGATGTGGACTGCGCGTTCAAGCTCTACCCGACAGAGCTCTTCAGGCGGATCGACCTGGAGTCGCGGGACGCTTTCATCGATGCCGAGATCGCCATCAAGGCGCGCATGCTCGGTTATCGATCCACCGAGGTGGGAGTGACTCACCACCCTCGCCTGGACGGCGTTTCCACCGGCGCCCGGCCGAGTGTGATTTTCCGCACCATGCGGGAGATCTATCGTTTTTATCGGAAGTACCGTCGGCAGCTCGCCGAGGAACGACGCGCAGGGCTGAGCACCTGACGCATTCGACGCGGGTCCGCGACAGGGGGCGGATATGAAACGGGTCCTGGCCGGGAAGAGGCCGCGATGAGCTTCCTCGGGGACCTCCTCTACTTCGGGCCCTCGCTCCCGCCCCGGCGCGCTCTCGCCCTGGCACGGGCCAAGCTGGCCAAGGCGGCCCGCAAGCGCGCGACGGAGGCGGCGCTGTCGCGAGAGGAGCCGGATGCCGCGCTGCGCGAAAGGCTCGGGCTTCCTGGAGAGGCGGAGGCCTGCGTGAACGCGTTGCGCGGGCTATGGGCCCCCCTGGCTCCGCTGTCCCTGCCCGGCGGTGCGGAGGCCGCCAGTGCGGAGGCCGCCGATGCGGCCCGCACCCGGCGCGCGGAAGAAGTGCTGGCGGGCAGGCAGATCCTCTTCGGCCGCGCAATCGAGCTGGGCTGGCCGCCTCGGTGGGACTGGCGCTGGAACGGCCATCCCCAGGCCGAAACCTTTGCGGGCGATCTGCGCAGCAGCTGGGAGGTCCAGCGGCTCCAGGGGCTCCTGCCCCTGGCGCGGGCGGGCGCAGAGGAGCGCTTCGCCCTGGGCTATGTCGAGGGCGTCCTCGACTTCCAGCGCTGCAATCCCGGACCGGGGGGCATGGCGTGGGCCAGCGCGCTCGAGCTGGGTCTGCGGCTCCTCGCGCTGGCGCAGGGTCTGCCGCGGGTCGCACCGAGCGAGGCCTTCGCAGCGGGCCATGTGGAGATCCTGCGCGTGGTGGACCGCCATGCGCGCAGGCTGCGGGCCGATCTCTCGCTCGACAAGGTGGTGCGCGGGAACCACCTCCTCGGCGAGCTGGCCGGTCTCCTCGCCGCAGGGTTGCTCCTGCCCGGGGCGCGGGCCTCCTGGTGGGACGGGCTCGCGGTGCGCGAGCTTCTGGAAGCGGAGATTCTCCGGCAGTTCCACCCGGACGGGGTGAGCGTCGAGCAGTCGTTGAGCTACGAGAAGTTCGTGCTGGAGTTCCTGGCCCTGGCCGGGAGCCTCGGCGCGGCCCGCGGCGAGCCCTTTGCGGCCCCCGCCCGCGCCCGGCTCGAGGCGGCGTTGGAGCACCTGGATTGCTGCGCGGCGCCCGACGGGACCCTTCCCGTGATAGGGGACTGCGATTCGGGCCGCGGAGCGGACTGGGGTGAGGAGGACCCGCACCGCCTTGGCCGCTTCGTTGCGGATGCGCGGCGGGGCCTCGGCATGGAGGCCCCGGCCGGCGGCGATCCGGCCCCGGCGCCCGGAGTTTCCTGGCGGCATTTCCCCGAGGGCGGCCATGGCGTGCTGAAGGCCGGAGGCGATTACCTCTTCCTGCGCGGCGGGCCTTTCGGCCATGGCATCCCCGGTCCCGCCTCCCACGCCCACGCCGATCTCCTCGCTCCGGTCCTCTACTCGGGTGGCGAACCGGTGCTCCTGGACCCAGGGGTCTACGGCTATGGAGTGGGAGAGGAGTCGCGCGACGCCATGCGCGCCTGGGAGGCCCATTCCGCAGTCTCCTTTGAGCCCCCAGCCGGCCCGGTGCCGGCGGGAACCTTCCGCTGGCGACGGATCCCTCCGCCGGCGGTCCTCACGGGGGGGCTCCTCCCCGAGGGCGCTGCGATCGAGGGAGAACTGCGCCCGGGCGGGGGAGGGAATCCTTTGCTCTGGCACAGGTCCATACGCTACAATGAATTACATCGAGCCTGGCTCTTCCTCGACCGCCTGTCTGAGACCGCTTCGGGGCCCGTCACCTGGGCCTTTCGCTTTGCTCCCGGGGTCCGCCTGGAACAGACCGATCGCGCAGGGGTGTACCGCGTTGTCCTGCCCTCGGGGAGGCTCTTGCGGCTGACCCTGGAGCCGGTGGGGGAGGTCCGGTTGGAGGAGGGCTGGGTCGCCCCTTCTTATGGAAGCAGGGTGACGGCTCCGGTCCTGCGCCGTAGGCTCGGCAGGCCGCCCGCGGAAGCGCGGACGGAACTCGCACCTCTCGGGTGACGGATCTGCGCGGGCCGGGGATCCCCCGGGCGGCGCCGCCATAGGAGACAGCGTGAACATCCTCATCACCGGAGGTGCGGGCTTCATCGGCTCCCACCTCTGCGACTTCCTGCTTTCCCAGGGCCACCGCGTGATCGCGATGGACAACCTCTGCACCGGGAGCGTGGACAACATCGCGCACATCCGCGATCCCAAGTTCACCTTCGTCCAGTACGATGTGACCAACTTCATCTATGTCGATGGACCGCTCGACTATGTCCTCCACTTCGCGAGCCCGGCGAGCCCCATCGACTACCTGCAGCTCCCCATCCAGACCCTGAAGGTGGGCGCCATCGGCACCCACAAGGCTCTGGGCCTGGCCAAGGCCAAAGGAGCGAAGTTCCTGATCGCCTCCACCAGCGAGACCTACGGCGATCCCCTCGTTCATCCCCAGCCCGAGACCTACTGGGGAAATGTGAACCCGATCGGTCTGCGGGGGGTCTACGACGAGGCGAAGCGCTTCGCCGAGGCCATGACCATGGCCTACCACCGCTACCACAGCGTGGACACCAAGATCGTGCGCATCTTCAACACCTTCGGTCCGCGCATGCGCAAGCACGACGGGCGCGCGGTGCCCACCTTCATCAACCAGGCCCTGGCAGGCGAGGACATCACGGTCTTCGGGGACGGCTCACAGACCCGCTCCTTCGGCTACATCTCGGACCTGGTGGCCGGGATCTACAAGCTCATGCTCTCCGCGGAGAACGAACCCGTGAACATCGGGAACCCCCAGGAGATGACGGTCAAGGAGATGGCGGAACTCATCATCGAGCTCACCGGCTCCAGGAGCCGGGTCGTCTACGCGCCGCTCCCCGAGGACGATCCCAAGGTGCGCCAGCCCGACATCAGCAAAGCCAAGCGCGTGCTCGGGTGGGAGCCCGAGGTGCCGGTCCGGGAGGGGCTGGTGCGCACCGTCCAGTGGTTCCAGGCCAACCACCACGCCTGACGCAGGGAAGCGTTCATGAAATCGCTGGTCATCATTCCGACCTACAACGAAGCCGACAATGTCCGCCAACTCCTGCCCCGGGTGCTCGAGCAACATGAGGGCATCGAGGTCCTGGTGGTGGACGACAACTCCAGGGACGGCACGGGGGCCATCGTGGACGAGATGCGCGCGACGGAGCCGCGCATCCACATCCTGCACCGGCCGGGCAAGCTGGGGCTGGGCACCGCCTATGTGGACGGGTTCCGCTACGCCCTGGAGCGGGATTACGACTTCGTCTTCGAGATGGACGCCGACTTCAGCCACGACCCGGACTCCATCCCCACCTTCCTGGAGGCGATCCGCGAGGCGGATCTGGTGGTGGGATCCCGCTACCTGAACGGCGTCACCGTTGTGAACTGGCCGCTGTCGCGGCTCATCCTCTCCTACGGCGCCAATGTCTACACGCGCGTCATCACCTGGATGCCGCTCAAGGACGCGACCGGCGGGTTCAAGTGCTTCCGCCGTACCGCCCTCGCGCAGCTCGACCTGAGCCGGGTCAGCTCGGACGGCTACGGCTTCCAGATCGAGATGAACTTCAAGGTCTGGCGCAAGGGGCTGCGCGTGCGGGAGATCCCCATCGTCTTCACCGACCGGCGGGTGGGGATCAGCAAGATGAACAAGCGGATCGTCTGGGAAGCCATGTGGTTGGTGTGGAAGCTGCGCTTCCTGGACCTGACGGGACGGCTCTAGCGTGGTCGATCTCTCCATCGTCATCGTCTCCTACCGCACGCCCGAGCACCTGCGGCGCTGCCTGGAGGCGCTGCGGCGGGACCCCTCGGCGCGCTCCCGCGAAGTGCTGGTGGTGGACAACGCGTCCGGGGACGAGAGCCCCGAGGTGGCCCGCTCCTTCCCCGAGGCGCGACTCATCGAGACCGGCGCCAACCTGGGTTTCGCGGGGGGGGTGAACCGGGGACTCGCCGAGGCCGCCGGCCGGTTCATCGCGGTGCTCAACCCGGACATCGATACCGCGCCGGGCGCGCTCGACCTGCTGGTGGACTTTCTCGAGGCCCACCCCGAGACCGGCATCGCCGCCCCCAAGCTTCTCAACGCCGACGGGACCCTGCAGCACTCCTGCCGCCGTTTCTACACCCTGAGGACGATCCTCCTCAGGCGGACCTTCCTCGGCCGGCTCTTCCCGAACTCGGAGATCCTGCGCCGCCACCTCATGCTCGACTACGACCACGCCGCCCCGCGGGCGGTGGACTGGGTGGCCGGCGCGGCCATGGTGGTGCGCCGCGAGGCTCTCGAGGATGTCGGCCCCATGGACGACCGCTACTTCCTCTACTTCGAGGATGTGGACTGGTGCCAGCGCATGGAGGCCCGGGGGTGGCTGGTCCACTATGTGCCCGAGGCGGTGATGACCCACGGCTGGCAGCGCGCGAGCGGCGCGCTGGGCCCCGCGGCCCGGCGGCATCTGGGCAGCGGCCTCCGCTTCTACGACCGCTGGGGGGGGCTGCTGCTGGTGTTGCGCCGCAACCCGCGGCCCTGGCGCGCTGCGGCGCTGGTGGCCGTGGACCTGGTCGCTCTGGCGGCCGCGTTCATGCTCGCCTACGCGATCCGCCAGCAGGTGGCGTTCTTCCTCCAGAAACCTCTCTGGTCCCTCTCCTTCTACGGCGGCTTCTTCACCGCGAGCGTTCTGGTCACCCTCGGGGCCTTCGCGCTCCAGGGGCTCTACCGCGATGTGAAGGAGGGAGACTGGGTGGATGTGGCCTTCCGCGTGATCCGGGGCACCACCCTCGGGGCCCTGATCCTCATGGCCAGCACCTTCATCCTGGACATGCGCGCCTACTCCCGCGTCATCGTGCTCGGGTCCTGGCCCCTCGCCGCCCTCTTCGCCTTCCTGGGCCGCCGTGTGCTCCACGCCGCCTTCGCGCGAGCGCGGCGGGACCGCTGGAACCTGCGCCGCATGGCGCTCCTGGGCGAGGACCCCGCGCTGGACGGACTGGAGGCCATGCTGCGCGAGAATCCCGAGCTGGGCTGGGAGCCGGTGCGCCTGCGCCGCGCGCCGTGGATCGGCCTCCCGCCGCGCGAGGCGGAGGATGTGCTGCTCGCGCGGCTCCATGCGGAGCGCGTCTCCGAGGTCGCGGCGGCTCCGGCTTCCTTCGGGGTGACCGAGCAGGAGCTCGCCGCGCGGCTCCTTCCGCTGCGGCGCGCCGGGTTCGGGGTACGGCTCGTGTCCGCGTTCCTGGCCGGCCTCCCGCCCAGGGCGCGCATCGAACGCGCGGGGGGACTGTCCTGGCTCGCTCTGGAGGGAACAGGTCTCAGGCCCGCGACGCGGAGCAAGCGGCTGCTGGATGTCCTCGGTGCGGCGCTCCTGCTCCTCCTGGGGGCGGTTCCCTTCCTGTTCCTCTGGCTCGCGCTGCTCCTGCGGGGCAGGGTGTGGGAGCCCCGCGAGACCTGCGTGGGACGCCGGGGGGAGACCTTTCCGGTGCGACGGCTTGCCGGAGGCGGTTGGCTGCGGTCCTATCCTCTTCTCGTGACCGTGCTCGAGGGGCGGATGAGCCTCGTCGGGCCCCGGCCGCTCGCGCCGGGAGAACGGGCGCCCGGAGGGGAGGCCTGGCAGAGGATGCGCGGGAGCCACCGGCCCGGGATCCTGGGCCCCTGGACCCTCGCCCGGGCGGCGACGCCGGAGGACGAGATGCAGCAGGAGCTGCGCTACCTGGAGGCCTGGTCGCCGGAGCTGGACCTGAAGCTCATGACCCGCGTGGCGCTGCGCCGGCGGCGCGGGGGAAAGGGGAACGGATCGATGCGCGAGGTCACTCTCCGGGCATCCGCATGGACCCTCATCGCCGGTCTTGCGCTGGCCGCCGCCCCCTCCGCGCTGGCGCAGAATGTGGCGGAGGCGTTCACCCCCTACCTCAACGCGAGCGACATGCGGGACATGGCCGCCGACGGGTCCGGCAACCTGTGGATCGCCTCGAACGGCGGCGCGCTGCGCTTCGACATCAACGCCGGCACCTTCACCCACTACCCGCGGCTCCTCGGCACCGGCCCCCGCGGGAACGACCTGGTCACCGTCGCCGTCGATCAGACCGGGAAGGTCTGGTTCGGGAGCGCCACCCGCGGGTTCACCTTCTACGATCCTGCGACGGACAGGTGGGACCGGCTCCTGGCCGACGACTGGTCCGATCCGCACATACGGGTCATCCGCAGCTTCGGGAGCGGGGTGTACATCGGCACCCAGGACGGGCTCACCCTGAAGCCCACTCCCACCCGCAGCGATGTCTGCGCCTCGGCGGCGCCCGGCTGCATCCTGCCTTCCTATGTCGTCAACGACTTCGCGCTTCAGGGGACTGATCTGTGGGTAGCCACGCAGTCGGGACTGGGCCGCTACAACGGAGAGACCTGGGACTCCGCCGGCGCCCTGCCGCAGGGCTCGGTCGGCCATGACGCGGTCTCGCTTGCCCTGTTCGACGGGGAGCTCTGGGAGGCGACGGGCACCGCCGTCAGGCGCCTCGAGGGGAGCAGCTGGGTGGCGACGCGGTCCGGCACGGCCCGGCTGGTCGTGACCGGCGGAAGCCTCTTCGCCCTGACCGGCTCCGAGGTGCTGGAGTGGAACGCCGCGTCGGAAGTCTGGGACGCGGCGGTACTCCCCGTGACCCCGCCCGGCGAGGTGCAGGATGTGGAAGTGGTCGGAGAGACCATCTGCCTGGCCACCACTCATGGGTTGGCACTTGGGCCGCGCGGCGCCCCGAGCGGGGGAAGGGTCCGGGTGCCTCCCGGTCCCGCCCTCATCGATCCCTACGCGGGGATCGCTGTGGACACCGAGGGCGTGGTCTGGGCCGGCACCCAGGGAACCGACATCGGCCTCGCGCGCTTCGATGGGACCTCGTGGAGCGTGCTGCGCGCCGAGAGCGGCCTGGGCACGGACTGGATCTTCCACCTGCTCAGCGACAGCGAGGGGCGTCTGTGGGTGAGCCATTGCTGCTGCTTCGACGCGGACCACTGCCAGGTGGAGTTCCGATTCGGAGACGACTTCACGCGGCTCCCCGCCTTGCGCAACGCCTACCAGCTGGCCGAGGACGCGGCAGGGCGGATCTGGGGGGCCACCGACCGCCTCGGCGCCTTCGTGCTCCAGCAGCAGGGCATCGCGGGCTGGGTGCGCCTGCTCGACCTGACCCAGAGCGGGACGGGCGGGGCCCTCGCCTCCAACTCGGTGCGGGCCGTCGCCGTGACCCCCGACGGCACCTACTTCGGACATCTCCTCAGCGGCCTCGACTACTGGCCCCATGGCGGGAACCTGGCCAATGGATCCTCAGGATCCAACTGGACCCATGTCGGCGAGACGGGCTTCGGCCTGTACGACGCGAGCGTGGGGGCGATCGCCCCGATGGGCAGCGATGTGTGGGTGGGCACGAGCACCGGGCTCCATCGTTTCCGCGAGGGAGTGCTGCTGAACCGCTGCCCGACCAGCCTGCCCGATCTCCTGGGGGACGCCGTGCGCCGCGTCACCACGCTGGTTCCGGATCGCCTGGGAGGCCTCTGGGTGGGCACCACCGACGGTCTCCTGCACCTGCCGCGAGGCGCCGCCTGCAACCAGAGCGACCGCGACTTCGCGCTCTACGACGAGGACAGCTCGTCCCTTCCCAGCGACATGATCTACTCGGGTGCGCTCAACCCGGTGGACGGCTCGGTGTGGTTCGGCACCGCCTCCGGCCTGGTGCGGATCGACCCGGCCAGGCTCAACCCCGGCCAGGCCCCGGATGACCGCTTCGTCCTCTATCCCAACCCCTTCGACCTCGGGCTGGCGAGCCTGATCACCCTGGGGGTGGAGATCGCGGGGACCCGCGTGGAGGCGGCGGACCTCGAGGACTTCGCCCGCCCGGAGGTCTTCGATCTCACCGGGCGCAAGGTCGCCGAGTTCGACATCGACACCCGGCGCAACACCTGGGTGTGGAGGGGGAAGAACCTGAACGGCGACGATGTCGCGCCGGGGCTCTTCATCGTGCGCGCCCGCGCGACCGCGGGCGGGACCGTGGTGCTCAAGCTGGGGGTGCGGCGGTGAAGGAGACGCGGGTCCTGGTGGTCGGCGCGGGGAGCGCCGGGGTGATGGCCGTGCGGGAGATGCGCGCCCACCCGGATGCCGGCTATGTCCCGGTGGCCTTCATCGACGACGATCCCGCCAAGCAGGGCCTGGTGGTGGAGGGTGTCCCCGTCCGCGGAGGGCAGGAAGCGATCCTGGCCGCCCTCGAGGAGGCCCGCGCCGAGGAGATCCTCATCGCGCTGCCCTCCGTGCACGGCGGCGTGATCCGGCGCATCGTGGAGACCTGCCGCAGTGCGCGGGTGCGCTTCCGCATCGTGCCCGGGATCTGGGAGATCATCCGGGGGGATGTGCGCATCGACCACATCCGGCGCATCGAGCCGGAGGACCTGCTGGGCCGCGAGACCGTGGAACCGGATGTCTCGCTGGTTGCCCCGGTCTATCGCGGGCGGCGGGTGCTGGTGACCGGCGCGGGCGGCTCCATCGGCCGCGAGCTGGCCAGGCAGGCCCTGGAGCTGGGTCCCGAGCGGCTCGTGCTCATGGGCCGGGGCGAGAACAGCCTCTTCGAGAGCGAGCTGGCCCTGCGCCGCGCAGCGGGGAATCGTGGGGTGGAGATGGCGCTGGTGGACCTGCGGGACCGGGGCGCGGTGCGCCGGGCCCTCGGCCGCGTGAAGCCCCATGTCGTCCTCCACGCGGCCGCGCACAAGCATGTCACCTTCATGGAGCGCTACCCGGAAGAGGCGATCGTCAACAATGTCCTCGCCACCCGCGACCTCATCGATGCCTGCGGGGAGGCCGGAGTCGAGCGCTTCGTGATGCTGAGCACCGACAAGGCCGTGAACCCGCGCAGCGTGATGGGTGCGTCCAAGCGCGTCGCGGAGCTCTTGATCGGCGAGCGCACCGCGCAGGGCTCCCCGGTGCGGCTCATGGCGGTGCGCTTCGGCAATGTGCTGGGCAGCCGGGGCTCCGTGGTCCCGCTCTTCCTGCACCAGATCGCGCGGGGCGGCCCGGTCACGGTCTCCCATCCCGACA
>CAZWKH010000062.1:0-6029 GCA_964633885.1 uncultured bacterium
GTAGACGCTCTGATGCTGGTAGGCGCCCATCTGGATGTCCGGCTTGAAGCCGGGGCCGCTGAAGCTGGCCCCACGCTCCCAGTGATCGATCGCGGTGAGGTCGGTCTGGCCGCCGGCACCGCCGAAATCGGTGTCCAGGTAGAGGAGCCAGGAGTTCCCCTGCACCCGGCCCAGGATGCCGATGTAGAGATAGGTCTCGTCCCAGTCCATGTAGAGGACATTGATCTCGTTGGTGTCGCCCGGCGAGGAGCTGTTCCACGAGGAGTCCCACCAGTCCTCGCACTTCCAGCGCGGGTTGCCCCAGTCGGCCTCCGTGAAGAGCCCGTCGATCTGGATCGCTGTGGGCGGGGTATAGGCCACAGGGACATCGTCGTTCTGCGTGACCTGGAGGTTTCCGTTGTTCGCCGCGTCGCGAACCGTGTTGGCGGCCAGGAGGAGTTCCAGCGAGCCCGTGTCGAGGGCCTCCAGCGCCGTCGCGGTGGCTAGGGTGAGGTCGAAGTCCAGCTTCCTGCTCGTGCCGGTCGTGGTGAGCACCTCCGAGCCGGTGAGGGTCACCTCGGCCACGCCGTCGTTGTCGTCGTCGATGGCGATGCCGGTCTTGACCACCAGAGACGCCTGCACCGGCTCGTCGAAGGTGAGGGTCAGGTGGTTCGTTCCGGGGAAGTAGGTGCCGCCCAGGGCGAGCGGCCCCAGGGTGTCGGTGAGCCCGTCGCGCAGGGCCTTGAGCTCCGGGACATGCCCGTCGCCGTCGAGCGCGCCGGTGTACCCGCCGTAGACGAGCACCCGGAACTGGCTCTCCCCGGTGAACTCGTCGCCCTCCAGGAGCGTGGCCGAGAACTGCCCGTTGTGATCGGCGCCTGCGGTGCCCACCACGATCCCCGCGGTGGCGTTGGTGTTGGGGTTCTTCTGGCCGAAGTATCCGCCGCCGTCCGGATCCCACACCCGGTCCACCGTGCCGTTCCAGGTCAGGTCGCGCAGGTCGGGACTGAACCCGTTCTTCACATAGACCCGCTGGCCGGGGGCCCTGTAGGTCACATCCAGGTAGGGCTGCCCAAGGGTCAGGGAGACGGTCTTGGTCACCGCGGGATGGGTGAGCCGGGCGGTGACGGTGCTGCCGGTCCCCGTCACCACCGAGAGGCCGTAGAGCTCGTGCTCCTTGTCGCTTCCGGCGACGCTCACATCGGAGAGGGTGGCCACATGGTTCGTCTCGTTGTAGTCGCCGTCGGTGTCCACCCAGTAGGCGTTGTCGTTGGAGACCACCGAGTAGTTGTAGTCGCTCCCCTTGCAGAAGAGCCACTGGAGCTTTCCGCCTATGGTGTCGAAGACCGCCAGCAGGCGGTCGTTGTACATCACCAGCTCCTCCACCCCGTCGTCGTCGATGTCGCTCGGGTAGGCGCCGGTGGGGTTCACATAGAGCCCTCCGGCCCAGCGGGCGGCCTCGGCATGGGGATTCGCCGAACGGATGTGGTTCGAATAGTGGTGCTGCCACCCCGAGATCTCGCCGGCGTCGTGCCAGCCCGTCTCGTGCAGGTTGGTGACCAGGATGTACCACCCCATCTCGCGCAGGTTGTTGTCGGGGGCGGAGAGAAGGTTGTCGAGGACATTGTTCCACTGCTGCCCGTAGTTCCACTTGGGCAGGTGGCCGTCCAGGTTGGACGGGCCGGTGTAGGCGGCCCAGTCGCCGTACCAGAAGTTGTTGCCGCCGCCGTAGCCGTCGAACCCGCCCAGCAGGCCGTAGGTGCCGTTCTGCAGGGTGAGCCCCTGGGTGATGAACCCTGGGTCCTGGAGCACATCCGTGAGCTTCCACACGCCGACGGTGGCCGAGTTGGCCGCGCAGAGCTGGAGGATGTGGATGTAGTTGTTCAGGGCGTCGGGGTTGCCCGCTCCCTGCGACACCTCGGCCGCGATCTCCGCGTCGTTGCCGTAGAGGATGATCTCGTCGGAGGTGGAGGCCAGGATGCGGTTCCAGGCGTTGCCCCAGTTCCAGTTCACATCGCCCACGAAGCTGTTGTCGATGGGGATGATCTTGATCCCGCCGTAGGTGTAGATGTGGTGGTCGCTCGACCAGTTGTTGTTGTACCCGCAGTGGATGTAGTCGTCCAGGATCACGGCCCAGATCCCGTTGTCGGCGAAGTCGTCCCCGATCCAGTCGATGACATTGCCGGAAGCGGTGATCCCGTTGCCGTCACTGTCCGGGTTCTCGCACCAGACCCGCTCGGGCACCCAAGCCACCCGCGGGGTGTAGCCGTAGCGGTGCGAGATCATGGCGTTCTCGAAGTCCACCGCCTTGCCGTTGATCTCGTCGCGCAGGAACGGCATCATGTGCTGCCCGTAGGCGGAGGTGATCATCTCGATCCACCCGCCGCTCACCCCCGTCGAGAGCCAGTCGTTGAAGCTCTTGTCGTGCCACTCCGCCGCGGAGATGAGAGTCCCCGCCTGGTGCCAGTTCACGGGCAGGTTGTAGTAATCGTGGGCGGCGAGGAGCTCGTCTGCGCCGTCGTCGGGGTTGTTCGGATCTCCGTCGTAGACGGCGTTCTCACCGCGCTCACCCCGGAAGACCGTCGTGTAGGTGAGCCCCTGGTTCAGGTGCTGCACGAAGGCCACATTGTGCGTGTTGGAGAGGGGCGCGTTGGTGGCGTCGAGGGTGTCCAGCACCCGCCCGTCCTCGGTGGTGAAGACATGGAAGGCGACGGGGGTGGACTCGCCGGCCGCCGCCTGGGCCGCCGCCGCGGCGAACCCCGCCGGGGCCTTGCCGGCTCCCCGCGCGACGGCTTCCTCGAACCCGCCGGGCAGCCAGAGGCTCGCCTCGATCATGTCCCAGGCCCCGGTGGCGCGGACCGAGCGCAGCCGCTCGGTCTCGCGGGTGTCGCCCGCCGCGTCGAAGATGCGGGCACGGGCCCCCGCCGAGGCCTCGGTGAGCTCCACCGCGCGATCCCACGCGATGGGAGATTCGCCCGCGATGCCTTCCGGCAGCGCGCGGGTTCCGCCCGGCGCGTAGTCCATGAGGACGAAGACGCGGGTGCCGTCCTCGAGCACGCGGCCCGCGGCCTCGGCCTGCGGGATGGGGTAGAGGTTCACGCGCAGGGAGAGGCGATCCACTTCCTGATCGAAGTAGAAGCCCATGAGATCGCCCCGTCCTGCCTCGCCGGTCAGTCCGTCGTAGACCGGGTCCAACGCCTTCGCGTGGGCGCGCAGCCAGAGCTGCGGGTTCCCCTCGATCTCGAGACCGGGGGCGGCCGCGAGCGGCGCCACCCAGTCCCGCGCGTCGAGAGTGCCGACCGAATGCGCGGTGAAGGGGAGCAGCAGGATCAGGGCAAGCAGGAGCGGGGTGCGGCGAGTCCAGTTCATGGAGCTCCTCCCGGGAGTTTGGACCGGTCCAATCTCCGTGGACGCAAAGCCTTGTTGCATATCGAGCGGTGGCCGCCGGGAGGGCGGCCGGGCCGGGATCGTGGGCGTCAGAGGATCGCGTAAACCGAAGGAGATTCTAGCAGATAGGGGCTTCCCGACCGAAACGGCCGGGCAAGTCTTGACCTCCTAAGCAGTTGTGCGGTTGGGGCGGCTGTGCCATGCTGCCCTCAAAGGCCAGAACCCCGGAGGCATCGATGACGCGACGCACCCCCCGCAAGGTCCATCACATCCTGCCCATGCCCAGGCTCGACCTGGAGGCAAGCCCGCCCTTCGGACGCGAGGTGGCCCAGGAGGTGGACTTCCTCATCGAGCTGTTGGACCTCAAGCCTGCGGAGGCGATCCTGGATGTGGCCGCCGGCGCGGGACGGCACGCGCTGGAGCTTGCGCGGCGCGGGTTCACGCATGTCACCGCAATGGATCCGTCGGACCAGCTTCTGGGCATTGGCAGCCGTTGCGCGGCCGCCCTCGATCTCAAGGTGCGGTTCCTGAAGGGCGACGCGCAGAAGCCGGCGGGAAGAGCGGAGTACGACGCGGCGCTGCTCCTGGGCGGGGGAGCCTTCGGGCTCATGGAGTCGGACAAGGAGAATGTCGCGATCCTGGACGCGACCTTCGAGGCGCTCAAGCCCGGCGGGCGCATGGTGCTGAGCGCGATGAACCTCTTGAACCTGCTCCGCCACCGCACGGAACTCTCCAACTTCGACCCGGAGACCAACTACCTGACCACCACCGAGAATGTGCCGGTGGAGGGGGACACCGTCGAGGAGTTCCCGCTCCACGAGCGCTACTATGTGGTGCCCGGGCTGCGCAACGACCTCCTGCGGGTGGGGTTCCGCAACATCATGGCCTTCGGCGCGGATTCCGGGCGGTTCTCCAGCCGGTCGGTGACCACCGACGACCCGGAGATCCTCATGTTCGCGGTGAAGCCGAAGGGGTAATCGGTTGCGCCTTGCGGGGGCTCCTAGGGCTTCCGTCCCAGGAATGTGTTCTCGAGAAGCCACCTCACCTCGTCCCCGGTCTGGGGAACGGGGACCCGGTTGATCCGCAGCAGATCGTGACCCGGCCGAAATGTGCCCGGCTCGCAGGTCCCCGCGGTTCGGTAGCCGGCCTGTCGCACCACCTCGGTGGTCTCGTCGGTGAAGTAAGGGTCGAGGATGGGTCTCGGATAGGAGAAGTGAACGACCGGCGCCTGCGTCTTCTCCTCCAGGAGGCGCTTGGACTCGGTCAGCTCGTTCACCAGCTCCTCCCGCGGCAGGTGGGCGACATTGGGATGGGTCATGGTGTGGGAGCCCACGATGTGCCCCTGGACCCGCAGCGCCCGGATCTGATCCCAGCTGAGCATCATGTGCTCCTCGACGCGGAATGTCCCCACCCCCAGCCGCCGCTCCAGCGACTGCACGAGAGCTTCCTGATGTGCGCCGGTAAGTCGAGCACAGGCGCCGCTCGCCTCCAGGAACGCCCGGTACCTCCCGTCGGGCTGCGAGAAGTCGAACTGGCGATCCCCGTCCAGCCCCGGCCATGTGCGCTCCGCCGAGGCGTTGAACGCATGCCGGATGCGCGCGAACCAGGGAGTGCCTCCTGCCTCCACGAACCCCACCGTGACGAAGATGGCCCCCCGGATGTGGCGGCGATTCATGATTGGGGCCGCCATCTCCAGATTGTCCGCGAACCCATCGTCGAAGGTCACCGCCACCGCCCGTCGCGGGATCTCCGCCTCTCCTTCGGCGAACCCCACGAGATCGTCGACCGAGACCGGCACATATTCCTCAGCGACGATGCGCATGTGTTCTTCGAACCGGGCGACGGAATGGACGATGCCGGGAAGGTAGCCCTGGTGCCGGCGCGGGTCCTCCCGTATCGAGTGATAGCGCAGCACCACGGCCGCAGGCGGAAGCCAGGCGTTGGCCAACCGCAGAGCCCGGCTGCGCAACAGTCCGCTCTTGACGACCGACTTCGCGCGGTCCATCGCCATGTCAGTCCGTCCTCCGTGAAGAGTCCTTGCCGTCCGCTCGAGGAGCGGAGCGGCTCCCGAAGGCGGCCAGCCCCGCTACGGCTTCGGCGATCTCCTCCACGACCGTCCCCGCCTCCTCCTCCGGCATACCGTAGGGGTCCTCGATCGTGAGGTGCGGCTCCCGCCGGAACAGCCCGAGCATGAGGACCTTGTCCATGTGCTGCGGGAATGCGCGCTTGAACTCGGAGTAGTTGCGAAGATCGAAGAGGAGGATCGTCTCCGCCGCGGCCACCGCCTCTCCAGTGATCGTTCGCGACGCATGCGCGGTCAGATCGATTCCACGCCGTGCCGCCGTCGCCCGCATGGTGCTTGGCGCCGACCGACCTTCGGTCGGGAAGAACCCCGCGGAAGCCGTGCTGGAGGTGGGAAGCCAGGCCCGGGCGAGCGATTCGGCCACCGGGCTCCGGCAGATGTTGCCGTGGCAGACGAAGAGAAGGCGCGTCGGAAGCGTTGTCGACCGTCGGAAGCGCGAGAGGTTGCGGCGATGCGTATGGCGAGCCTCCCGTTCCTGGAACTTCGCCCCGCATCTTCTCCGCAGTCCCTGGAAACTGCTCTCGACGAAGAGCCGGAACTTGCGGCGCTCTCCGCTGCACTCCTCGCGCTGGAAGCGGCA
>CAZWKH010000062.1:6039-10496 GCA_964633885.1 uncultured bacterium
TCGGCGGGAATGGCCAGAACGTCACGTTCCGCCTTGCGGCGAAGCACGCCGAGGTCCCCCCAATCGAAGTGATCCCAGCTCTCGCGGAAGACCAGGGGCCGGAAGAGGTAGAGGAGATCGCGGAGGGTTCGGAACGCAGGTCGCGCCCCCGCCTGCCGTCGCAGCCAGTCGAGGTCTTCGAACATGACCCGCGTGTGATAGCCCCTGCGATAGGCGGGCTGCGGCGGCACGGGGCGGCCGGTCGCGAGGCGGTAGAGCCCGAAGGGAAAATCCACGCCGACATCGACGGCCAGGGCGAGGGAGCCCCACAGGCGAGGGTTCACTTCCATCAGCCAGTGACGGCCGTCCTCGGCCCGGCGGAACTCGACCATCGCCGGGCCGTGCCAGCGCAGGGCGTCGAGCATCCGCACGGCCTCGTCGAGGATCTCCCGCTCAGGCTCCACCGACCGGCGATAGACGCTCCCGCTGCCGAGACCGGTTCCGGACCCCTCGTGCAGCCGCTCGTGGGCGAAGGACCACACCAGCTCGCCCTGCCGATAGAGCACTTCGATCCCGTAGCCGGTTCCCGGGACAAGCTCCTGCTCGAGGACTGCCGCTCCCGCCAGCAAGCGCGCCAGCTCGGGGCCGCGGGTCTCGGCATCCCTCACCAGGACGGGCTTGAGCTGCTCGAGGGTCCCGCTGCGCCGCACGACGCTCCGCGCCGGCTTGAGCACATGCGGGAAGTCCCTCGCGAGAGGAATCTGCCGCTCGTCGCGGATCACCGCCGTCTCTGGCGCGGCGATGTCGAGGCTCTCCGCGAGAGCCAGGGTCCTAGCCTTGTCCAGACACGACTCGAGCGACGATGGCGACGGGAGCACCGCCTTCGCACGCACCGGATCGTCGACGGGCAGATCGGCGAGGGCGAGGAGGCTCGCTTCGGTGGTGGGGGCGATCAGCGCATAGCCGTGCGTGTGGTCCAGCTCGCGCAGCCAGGCCAGGAACCGGTCGGAGTCCGCCGCCGGGGGCTGCATGAGGCGTTGAGCGACCCGCCGCGACCAGAAAGCGGGGCAGTCCGGGCTTCCCGCGGCGTGCACCTCAAGGCCTCGGCGCCCCAGAGACTGGACGCACTCCACCGCCGCCCGGCTCCAACCATCCAGGATCAGGACGGTGGCCATGCTGTCGGGCCTACGCCCCGAAGACGACCACCTTGAGCACCATGATCACGATCCCCAAGACGGTGGCGGCGGCGGCCGTCATCGGCATCCGTTCGGCAACGAGGATGTCGGTGTTCCTCCTGAACACCTCGCTGAACCACCATGTGTCCTTCTGCCTAAGGCTCAAGGTACGGACTTGCTCCTCGCTGAGCTGCTTGATCGGCATGGGGCTCCCCTGCGGGCGAAGTAGTTGCGGTAGGGAACGCTGTAGAATACCCGCGCTGGAGGGGAAAAGTAAAGGGAGAGGCCTCGTCGGGCCTCTCCCTTGCGTAGCACCCCCCAGGGAGATCCGCAAGCTGAGGACGAGAGACGACTGGCGCTATTCGACCACGATCGCGCCGCGATCCACGAGGTCGATGCCGGTCACCTTCCAGATCTGGAAGGGGCCGTTCTCCCCGCCGCGGGCCACGATCTGATCGCCGTCGCCCAGAAGGCGCAGATTCCCGGCGATGACCGCGACCTGATAGTTGAGCACCTTCCCGGCGAGGTCCTTCACCTCGAAGGCGGTGCCGCGCACGGGACGCACTTCCTGGCTGAAGTTGCGCGTGAGCTGGCCGCCCGCGACGCTGTCCGTGCGCCGGTCGATGAGAACGAGAGTCTGTACGCCGTCGAGGTTCCCCGCGCCGCTCAGCGCGTATTCGGTGCCGTCGAAGGAAAACGCCGTGCTGCGGGTCTCGGTCACGGCGCCGCTGCAGTCCGCGAGGCCGTCGATGGCGGTGACGCGAACCACCGCCACCTTTCCGTCGGGAATGGCCGCCGCGGAGGCGGTGGTGACGAGTCCGGCCGCCAGGGCAAGGGTCAGAAGAGCAAGGGTTGCAGATTTCATGGTGTGCTCCACCTCCGATTGGGTAGTCCGAAGGGTTCGGCCATCAGTATAGCAGTCTAACTTGTTGTATTGCAATGGGTTAATTTGCCCACGCGACAAGTGTCGGCCGATCAACAGGTTGCGTGCAGGTTGCATGATCCGGCCCGCGGGGCTGGGGGATTTCCCCCGGTGCCGGTCCTGCGCGGGGCCCTTCGGTGGTTGTGCGCAGCAGGCATCGCGCGTAGTCTCGCCCCCGCGCGGGCCCCTCGTCGGGCCGCCCCGCCGTTCCTCACCGCACCATCCCCCTCAGCGAGAGACAACCATGACGCGATCCATCCGTCTCCTTGCCCTCCTCCTTCTCGTCGTCCTCCTGATTCCTGCTGCGCAGACCGCGGCCTCGCCGATGGGTTACTACCGCCAGCCGGCTCTCCATGGGAGCACGCTGGTCTTCGTGGCCGAAGGGGATCTCTGGAAGGTCTCCGCGGCCGGCGGCGCGGCGACGCGGCTGACCAGCCATGCCGGCAACGAGGGCACCCCCGCGATCTCGCCCGACGGCTCGACCCTCGCCTTCACCGCGAGCTACGAGGGCCCCGCCGAGGTCTACACCATGCCCCTCGAGGGCGGCCTCCCCACGCGCCGCACCTACCTGGGCGGGAACGCGGTGGCGGTGGCGGGCTGGACCCCCGACGGGCGGGTGCTGATCGCCACCGACGCCTACTCCACGATCCCCAACCGCCAGCTCGTGGCGCTCGACATCGCCCGCCCGGACGCGGCAGGACTGCCCTCCCGCGTCCCTCTCTTCCAGGCCGCGGACGGCGAGTACACGCCGGACGGGAAGACGCTCTTCTTCACCCGCTTCACCTTCCAGGGGAGCCACACCAAGCGCTACAAGGGCGGCACGGCGCAGAGCGTCTGGCGGTTCGCCGAGGGAGACGCCGAGGCGGTCTGCCTCACCGCGGACTACACCGGCACCAGCCGCCGCCCGATGGTCTGGAACGGCCGGATCTACTTCGTCACCGATCGCGACGGGACCATGAACCTCTGGTCGATGCTCCCCGACGGCACGGGACTCGAGCAGCACACCCGCCACCAGGGCTGGGATGTCCAGACCCCCGCGCTCGACGGGGGGCGGATCGTCTACCAGCTCGGCGCCGACATCCGCCTCTACGACATCGCCACCGCGTCCGACCGCGCGGTACCCATCACGCTGGACAGCGATCTCGACCAGACCCGTGAGCAGTGGATCGACAAGCCGATGGACTACCTCACTGCGGCCCACATCTCCGCGGACGGCGGGCGCATCGTGCTCACGGCCCGGGGCGAGGTCTTCACGGCCCCCGTCAAGCAGGGCCGCTTCGTGCAGGTCTCCCGCGAGGAAGGGGTGCGCTACCGGAACGCGCGGTTCCTGCCGGATGGGAAGAGCCTGCTCGCCCTCTCCGACGCCTCGGGCGAGGTGGAGTTCTGGACATTCCCCGCGAACGGAGTGGGGGAAGGCAGGCAGCTCACGAAGGACGGAGAGATCCTGCGCTGGGACGGCCTCCCCTCGCCGGACGGGAAGCTGGTCGCACACTGGGACAAGAGGCAACGGCTCTTCCTGCTGGACATCGCCTCCGGGCGGAACACGCTCGTCGAGGCCAGCAGGGTGGACCAGATCTCCGATGTGGCCTGGTCGCCCGACAGCCGCTGGGTCGCCTATGTGGCCCGCGCGGAGAACTCCTTCCGCCGCATCCGGATCTACGGCGTGGCCGACGGCTCCATCACCTCCGTCACCAGCGACCGCTTCGACAGCTACAGCCCCGCGTGGAGTCCGGACGGCAAGCGGCTCTACTTCCTCTCCGACCGCAACCTGGTCTCCGTCACCCACGGCCCATGGGGCAGCTACGCGCCGGAGCCCTTCCTGGACAAGACCGGGCAGATCTACGAGCTGGCACTCACCGAGGGGCTGCGCTCTCCCTTCGCTCCCGACACCGAGCTCGCCGGCGGGGAGGAGGATGCCGCCGGCGCGAAGAATGGGAAGGACGCCGGAAAGGAAGACGCCTCGGAGGGCCCCCCCGAGGTGCGCATCGACAAGGAGGGGATCCAGGAGCGGCTCACCCTGACCCCCATCCCGCCCGGCAACTACGCCTCGCTGGTCGCGACGGAAGAGGCGCTCTTCTGGCTCTCCTCGCCGGCGGGCGCAGCCAAGCCGGATCTCCTGGGCGCGGAGATCACCAACGAGGACCTCGAGACCAAGACGATCGCGGCGGGGGTGGAGAGCTACGAACTCTCCGGCGACGGGAAAAAGCTCCTCCTGCGCAAGGGGGAGACCTTCCATGTGATCGACGCCGCCGCGGCTGTGGCCGAGCTGGAGAAGACCGCGGTGGACCTCTCCTCCTGGGCCCTCTCGGTGCGGCCCCGCGAGGAATGGCGGCAGATGTTCACCGAGGCCTGGCGGCTCGAGCGCGACTACTTCTACGACC
>CAZWKH010000063.1:0-10477 GCA_964633885.1 uncultured bacterium
GCCCGCGGGCGCCTACTTCGATCGTCGGGCGCAGCGGCCCGGCCGGAGCGGGGCGAGGCTGATCAGGCTGCCCTAGCTCCCGATCCGCGGACCGGCGCCCCAGACTCCCGGGACGGCCGTCCCGCAGTCGGGACAGGCCCCCCGCCCGTCCAGGCGGTTCTCCGTCACGAAGAAGCCCTGCCGGCGGATGAGGGTGGCGCCGCAGCCATGGCAGCGGGTGCTCTCCATCTCGCCCGTCTCCCCCGGCCGGTTCCCGGCGTATACATAGCGCAGCCCAGACTCGGCCCCGATCCCGGCCGCCCGCAACAGCGCCTCCACAGGGGTGGACGGGGTATCCTCCATCTTGTAGTCGCTGTGGAACCCCGTCACATGCCAGGGCATCTGCGGATCCACGCGTGCCAGCCACCTTGTGAGCTCGCGCAGTTCCTCGTCGGAGTCGTTGAACCCGGGCACGAGGAGGGT
Source organism: uncultured bacterium (assembly GCA_964633885.1). Classification (GTDB taxonomy): domain Bacteria; phylum Eisenbacteria; class RBG-16-71-46; order JABDJR01; family JABDJR01; genus CAVXKA01. The sequence goes on from CAZWKH010000063.1 coordinate 463, forward strand.
GACCACTTCCACCCAGAAGCCGACCCGCTTGGCATGCTCGATCGATTCCTGCACATTGCGCAGCGGGGTCCCCAGACGCCGGTATGCGCGATCCCGAAACCCCTTCAGGTCGACCTTGTAGAGATCGGTCCAGGGCCGGATCCAGTCCAGCACCTCGGGGGTCGCGTTGCCGTTCGAAACATAGCCGGTGACGAGCCCCGCCTTGCGGGCTTCACGAAAGACCGCCATGGCCCACTCGCTGGTGATGAGCGGTTCGTTGTAGGTCGAGATGACCAGACGGGAATCGGTGGCGATCGCGGTGCGCAGGAGATCCCCGGCCGCGATGTCACGGGGTGGCGGCGCCGAGGCCTTGTCCCGCAAGGTCTGGCTCGTGAACCAGTTCTGGCAGTAGGGGCAGTGGAGATCGCAGCCCAGCATGCCGAAGCTCAAGGCCCTGGATCCCGGCAGCACATGGAAGAAGGGCTTCTTCTCGATGGGGTCCACGGCCAGGGATCCGACATAGCCGAAGGGGACCCGCAACGCACCGTCTTCGTTGAAACGCACCTTGCAGATGCCCGGCTGGCCGGGGGGGATGCGGCAGCGGTGGCCGCAGGCCAGGCACTGGACCCAGTCGGGTTTCCCGGGCAGAGAGCGGGTGAGGTCCGGTGAGGCGGGGGCGGTACGGGCGCGCAGTCGCGATTCGAGGGTCTCGGTCCCGGCGCCGATGTTGCGAATCATGTGGATCACCTCTCCCCTCCATCCTCCCACCGCGGGCGGGCGGATGCCATCGCTCTTTGCTATCCTCGGCCGGTGGCGATCTGTCATCCCGAACTGGGGGCCTATCTCGACCGTCTCGCCGGCCACTACGGGCCGAGCTATCTCAGGAGCGATCCTCTCGCCCTGGTCCGAGCCTTTCCTCGTCCCGAGGATCGTGAGATCGCCGGATTCCTTGCTGCCGGCCTTGCCTTCGGCCGGGTGGATCTCATCCTCATGCACCTGCGGGATCTCTGGGAGCGTCTGGACCACGCGCCCGCGGAGGTGGCCGAGGCCTGGAGTGACGCGGACGGCCTTCGCCTGCGGGGGTTCGTGCACCGGTGGGTGCGCGGCGAGCATGTCGCGGCGGTGATCGCGGCTCTCGGCCGGGTGCGCCGCCGCTACGGCTCGCTGCGCGAGGCCTTCCTGGCCGGGTACGACCCGGTCGCGGAGGACCTTGCCGGAAGCCTTTCCCGTTTTCTGGGCGTCCTGCGCCGCGACCTCGGGAGCGCAGCCGCGGGCGGGACCGCAGACGCGGCGCTCCCCCAGGGACTGCGCACCTTCTTCGTCGACCCGGCGGGAGGGGCGGCCTGCAAGAGGCTCAACCTCTTCCTGCGCTGGATGGTGCGCCCCGACGACGGCATCGACCTGGGACTGTGGGCCCCCGTCCGTCCCGCCCAGCTCGTGATGCCCGTGGACACCCATGTGGCCCGTTTAAGCGCGATCCTGGGCCTCACCGGGCGCCGCACGGTGGATTGGAGGATGGCGCGCGAGATCCGCGACCGGCTCCGTACCTGGGACCCGGATGATCCGGTCCGCTACGACTTCCCGCTCTCGCGGCTTGGCATCCTGGACGCGTGCCCGCGGCGCGCCGATCCCGCGAAATGCGCGGCCTGCTCCCTGCTTCCGGTGTGCGTGCTCGGCCGTGCCGGCGCCGCCCGGGTGGCGAGCGCGGCCGCCTGAGGAGACCCCGGCATGACGGAACCCGAACTGATTCCCGTGGAGGAGCGCCCGGCGGTGCTCACGGTGGCTGGACTGGATCCCTCCGGCGGCGCCGGCATCGCCACCGACGCAGCGGTGATCCGCGCCTTCGGCCTTCATCCGCTCACGGTGCTCACGAGCGTTGTGGTGGAGAACACGACGCGCGTCTCCCGCCGCCATGATCTACCGGCGGGGCTGGTGCAGGAACAGCTCGCGGTGATGAGCGAGGAGTTCCTGCTGGGGGCCGTGAAGATCGGCATGCTGGCCAACCCCGGCATCGTCGAGGTTCTGGCCGCCTGGGTGGCGGAGCGCCCGCGCCTTCCCATGGTTCTCGATCCCGTCCTGCGGGCATCCAGCGGCGGTGCTCTGGCGGATCCCGGCCTGGTGGATGCCCTTCGCGCCCAGCTGTTGCCCAGGACGCGCGTGCTCACCCCGAACCTGGAAGAGGCCTCCGCGCTGACCGGACTCCAGATCACCGACCGCGACCAGGTGCCGGAGGCCGCGCAGCGGCTCCTGCAGCTCGGCCCCCAGTGGGTCCTGGTGAAGGGCGGACATCTCCCTCGGGGTAGGGCGGCGGACTATCTGGTCGGGCCGGATGCGGCGCTGTGGCTGGAAGAATCGCGGTCGGATCGGGATGTTCGAGGCACCGGCTGCGCCCTGGCCGCTGCGCTGGCCGCCGGGCTCGCCCGGGGCGAGTCGGTCCCCGATGCCGCCGCCGCCGCCAAGGTGTTCATCACCCAGGCGATCGCGGACTCCTATGTGGCCGGACGAGGACGCTTCCTTGGCCTGCTTCCGAGAGACGCGGAGGAATGAGTCCGCGCCTCTTCCGCCTCTGCGCGGCGGCCTTTCTCGCCGACATGGCCCTCTACCTGGCCATGACCGGAGTGCCCTACCGGGCCCTCGCCCTTGGGGCCGGCCCGTTCATCCTCGGGCTGCTTCCCGCCGCCCGTGCGCTTCCCTACAGCCTGAGCACCGTGGGCGCGGGCAGCCTGACGGAGGGCCGCGAGCGCCTGCGTCTGGCGCGGATCGCCCTTGTGGTGGCGGCGGTGGCGGTGGCCGTTCTCATCGCGGCCCCGGGGCTCCTCTGGCTCTTCCTCCTCCTGGCTGTGCTGGGCACGGCCCTGGCGTTTTTCTGGCCGGCCATCCAGGCCTCCCTCGCCGACCTTGCCGGGGAGGGAGCGGTGACCGGCAATCTGGGATGGTTCAATATCGCGTGGAGCTCCGGGAAATCGCTCGGATTCCTGGTGGGGGGCGCCCTTCTGGCCGGGCTCGGCTTTGGAGTGCTCTTCGCCGCCGCCGCCCTGACGCTCCTCGCGGTGGCCTGGCTCCTGCGGGCGGTCCGGGTGGGGGGGGGCGCGGAGAGGCCTGCTCCGGAAGGGTCGAGGGCGGTGCCTCGGCATGTTCCCGCGAACGCCGCCCGCTTTCGCATCGCGGCCTGGGTCGCCAACGCGATGGCCTTCGGGGTGGTCTCGGTCCTGAACCTCCAGTACCCGGACTGGCTGGATCGAATCGGCCGCTCAGAGACCCTCTTCGGGGCCTACCTGGGTCTCATCTTCGCCTCGCAGACGGCCGTCTTCGCCCTCCTCACCCGATTCTCGGGATGGCAGTACCGGGCGGCCCCGCTCCTCCTCGCCCAGGCCCCCGTGACCCTGGTGCTTCTCGCGCTTCCCCTCCTGGGGTCTCCCGTGGCCATCTTGGCCACCGCCCCCCTGGTCGGCGCGGGGCTGGGCATGACCTATTTCGCGAGTCTCTTCTACTCCGTGGCGGAGGAGGGCCGCAGGGGGCGTAACGCGGGGGTCCATGAGGCGGTCCTGGGGGTCGGATCGCTGGCGGTCCCCATCCTTGGGGGGCTGGCGGCCAGGATCACGGGCCGTCCGGAGGCTCCCTATCTTTTCGCCGGTGTGGCGGGCATGATCGGGCTGGGGGTGCAGGCCGCGCTCCTGCGATCCCCGGGCGGCCTGGAACAGAGGGGATGACCGGGGGGTAGCAAGTGGACGGTATCTGGCCGAAACGGAGGTTCATGTCGATGCGACGGTGGCAAGGCGTAGCGCGCGGCGCGATGTTCCTGGCGGCGGCCTTTCTGGGCGGGATGACGGGTTCCTGGCTTCTCCGCCCCGAGGCCCCCGCGGCGGGCATGGTGGATCTCGGCGAGGGGCGCGACAAGCCCGGCATCGCCGCCACCTTCGGGGTGGGCGGAGTGATGACCTGGGAAGGCGATCTCTGGCAGTACCGCCCGGACAAGCAGAAGTGGCTCACCCTGGACGAGTCCTTCGCCCTCGAGGGACAGGCCACCAAGGTGGTGCCGCTCCCGGTCCCTCCCGAGAACATCCGCCACATGGAGACTTTCGGCTTCCTGGTCACCCGCTCCGACGACTGCTGGCTCTACAACATCGACCAGCAGCGGTGGGAGGCGGTGGGGAAGCCTCCCTTCCACTCGCGGAGCCGCTGAGAACGCGGCGGATACCGGGCCGGGCCGGGAAGGCGATGGGGTATACTCAACTTGGGGGTTTTTCCCTGCCGGCATGACGGGAGTCGGGGCCGATCCCACGGCATGTGGAGGTGACATCATGAAACGATGGACATTCTGGCTCGCACTCGGCGCCTTTCTCGCCGCTGCGGTTCCCGCCTTCGCGGTGACCGTCGACGAGGTCATCGGTCTGACGCGCGCCCGCGCCAGCGACACCATCATTCTCTCCAAGATCGAGGCCGATGGAACGGTTTTCCACCTCACCGTCGACGAGATCCTCGCCCTGAAGGAAGCCGGGGTCAGCGATCCGGTGATCACCTACATGATCAATACCGGCAAGGGCGGCCAGGACGCGATCCCGCCGGACGAGCGAGTGGAGGAAGAGGTCTCCTACGACGACGAGGTGGAGACCGAGGACGCGGACCGCTACACCACCGGGCTGGACAGCCGGTACCGCGGCACCACGGTGGTGGCCTTCGCCCATTACTACCCGCATTGGCCGGGGTACATGTGGTCGTACTACTACGACCCGTTCTGGTGGCCCAATCTCGCATTCTATTTCGCGTACTGGCAGCCCTATCCCTACGGCTACTGGTACTACGACCCCTGGTACCGATGCCACGCGGGATCCGGCTGGTACTGGGGGCATGACCACTACGACCGCTACGCCTACCTGCACCACGACGGCTACGACCGCGTCCACAAGGGGCGCAATGTCGGCAGCCGCGGCCCGGCCGAGGGCTACGATCGCTCGACCAAGAGCCGGTACGCGTCGCGTCCCTCCTACGAGGACACGAGACAGCGCGCCCTCCGGCCCGGTCCCGCCGAGGGCCGCACCACGCGTGAAGTCAAACCGGATCGCCCCGGCGCCAACCGCACCCGCCAGGTGCGACAGCCCCGCCAGCCGAGCCCGCCGGCCGGGGAAGTCGACGCACCGAAGCCCTCTCCCGGGCGCTCGGTGAAACCGGCGCCGCGACCGACGGAGACAGGCCAGGATCGGCCGAGCCGGGACTCCGGGCGGTCGCTCAAGCCTGCCCCCGCGCCGGCCCGGCCGCAGCCCTCCGCGCGCCCCGCACCGGCTCCCCGGCCGGCGCCGGGGAACGCGCGGGAGGATTCGCGCGCCCGCAAGCACTGACGTGACCGGGGGGGCGGCCGACGGCGGGACCTCGTTGCGCCTGAGCGCGGTGGTGCCCGTCTTCAACGAGCGGGAGAATGTCGTCTCCCTGGTCGAGGAGCTGTCCGCCGAACTGCGCCGCATCGGGGCGCCGTCCGAGATTCTCCTGGTCGACGACGGGAGCACCGACGGTTCCGGGGATCTCCTGGATCGCATCGCTGCGTCCACCCCGGGGGTGCGCGCACTCCATCTCGACCGCAACCGGGGCCAGAGCGCGGCGATCGCCGCCGGCTTCGAGGCCGCCGGCGGGGAATACATCGTCATCCTGGACGGGGATCGGCAGAACGATCCCGCGGACATCTCCCGCCTGCTCGAGTGGATTCCCCAGTTCGACATGGTTGCAGGCTACCGGCGGGAACGGCGGGACTCACGGCTGCGGAGAGCCAGCAGCGTGATTGCGAACCGGGTGCGCGACCGCGTCCTGGGCGACGGCATCCGGGACACCGGATGCTCGCTGAAGCTCTTCCGCCGCGATCTTACCGCGCGCATGCCCCGGTTCAACGGCATGCACCGGTTCCTGCCGCTTCTGGTGCAGCTCCAGGGCGGGGTGGTGACCCAGATTTCGGTGAACCACCGCCCGCGCGTCGCCGGCTCCTCCAAGTACGGGGTGCGCAATCGCCTGTTCCGGGGGCTGTTCGACCTGCTCGGGATGCTTTGGCTCAAGCGCCGTTATGTGAACTACGCGGTCAGCTATGAGATGCCGGTCCGCCCGCGCGTTCCTGCCGCCCGCACGGTGGATCCTGCGCAGAGGGAGGAATCGTGAGCTGGTCATCGGTACTGGGCCTGACGGGACAATGGATCCTGGGCAACGCGTGGCTCGTTCTCGGTCTCCTCGGGCAGGCCTTCTTCGCTTCCCGGTTCCTCGTGCAGTGGGTGGTCTCCGAGCGCAAGGGGGAGAGCGTCGTTCCGACGGTGTTCTGGGATCTCAGCCTCCTGGGCGGGAGCATCCTCCTCATCTACGCCATCCATCGCAGGGATCCGGTCTTCATTCTCGGGCAGGGAGCCGGGCTCATCGTCTACGCGCGCAACCTCATGCTCATCCGGCGCAAGCGACATGCCGAGGAGGGGGCGGACGCCCCGGCCTGATCGCGCCCCGTCGCCCCCCGCCTCCCCACGGCGCACCTGGAATCGATTCCTGGAATCCTGCCCGGGCTTCGGGGTATTAGACCAAGCAAGGCATCACGCCGAGGGGCGACCCCGGACTCAAGGGCCCCCACACCTGCGGGGTCGTCCCCCGGCGGTTTCACGGTCCGCGCTTCGCGACCGGACCCCCAGGCCCGAGGCTCCTTGCCGAACAACTCGCTCCGTCCAGGGTGGTTCGGTTTGGGGTTCCTCGGGCCTCTTCTTGCCCCCGATTTGGCCTCCGGATTGCACTTCTGGCTTCGATCACACCGGCGCCCCCCATATGCCGCGTTACCGGAAGGGCAGTTGGAGGATCCTTCCTGAAGCGAGGCAGCTCTGTGTTCCTGTACTGCGCGATCGAGCATTGCAGGGTGCACGGCCACCGAGGCATCGACGGTTCGGTGGGGTGCATCTGCTATGCTTGCTCGGGATTTCCGGCCGTGGAGTTGGGTCACCGTTCACCCCTCCCGGCGCCCGACCCTTCGTCGCTCAAGCATCACCGAAAGGGCAAGCCCATGTCGTGGAAGTCGTTGACCGGTCACCTTGCGAGCCGTACCCGGGTCGCCCTGCTTGGCTCTCTCCTTGGAACCCTTCTGGTGGCGCCCGCCGCCTCGGCCCAGCTCACCCCCCCGGCTCCCGGCGTCGAGTTGCCACCGGGCTACAGCGAGCGTGTGGCGCGGGATCGCACCGCGTTTCAGTTCAAGCGGGCCTGGCTGGCGGAGACCCGTCGCGTGCAGCAGAACCGGCAGCTCAGGGATCTGGGCCTGATCGATCAGGTGGAGGGTGTCCTGGGAGTCAACGCCGCCGCCGCCTTCCGGGTGGAGGGGACCCGGCGGGTCCCGGTGCTCGCGGGCAAGTTTGCGAACACTTCTTCCGATCCCTACTCCCCGGCGCAGTTGCAGGACCAGCTCTTCGACGGACCGAACCCGACCGGAACCATCACCGACTACTACGACGAAATTTCCTACGGGTTCATCACCCTCACCGGGACCGTCTACGGCGCGCAGGCGGGCGGCCTGTTCCAGGTCGCCTATGACGACACCTATTACGAGGGCGATCCAGGCTGTAACGGCGTCTGTGATACCGCCAAGACGGGGGAGTACCTCAAGGAGCTTCTCGACGGCGCGGATCCCTGGGTGGACTTTGCCCAGTACGACAACGATGGGCCCGACGGAATCGCCAACTCGGGAGACGACGACGGGTATGTGGACTTCGTCGCCTTCGTCCACCCCGAATTCGGGGCGGAATGCGGCGGCAACGACAACATCTGGTCCCACAGGTGGATGTACGAGGGCTGGTGGGGAGCCCCCTACACGACCACCGACGCGGCGGCGAACGGCGGATACATCCGGGTGAGCGACTACACCATCCAGCCGCTCCTCGCCTGCGACGGGACCAGCCTGATCGCGATCGGTGTCTACGCCCATGAGTTTGGCCACGCCTTCGGGCTGCCGGACCTTTACGACACCGATTCCGCGAACGGGTCCTCGGCCGGCGTGGGCCAGTGGTGCCTCATGGGATCCGGATCCTGGGGCGGCGACGGCGCGCATCCGGCCACGCCCAGCCATCTATGCGCCTGGGGCAAGGAGCAGCTCGGGTGGGTGGAGCCGCGGGTGCTCTGCGCGGAGGATCTCGGGGCCGCCCTGGCAGCCGTGGAGGACACCGCCGAGGTTCTCAAGATCTACCCGCACGGCACGCTGGATTCGGAGTACTTCCTGATCGAGAACCGGGTCAAGACCAAGTACGACATCTATCTTCCGACCAACGGGCTCGCCGTCTGGCACATCGACAACACCGTCTCGGGAAACGGGGACGAGACCCATAAGCTGGTGGACCTCGAGGAGGCGGACGGTCTCGCACAGCTCGACGCCAACATCAACCGCGGGGACGCGGGCGACCTGTTCCCCGGATCGACCAACAAGCAACTGTTCAGCGACACGACCAACCCCAACGCCAAGGACTACGCAGGGGCGAACACCGGGATCGAACTAGGGCCCTTCGGCGCGGGCATCGACCCCAGAACCCTCGACGCGGTCGCGACCCCCTGCCGGCTGGCGCTGGGCGAGGTCGCGGTGAACGACTTGCCCTGCGGGAACAACAACGGAAGCCTGGACGGCGGCGAGCGCGCGAACCTGAAGATCGGCCTGCGCAACGACTTCCTCGAGGACGCGACCGGTGTGGTCGGAACCCTGACCAGCCTGACCTCCGGCGTGGTCGTCCTCGATGGGACCGTGACCTTCGGCACCGTCACCAACGGGGTGACCAACTACGGGCTTTCGGAGTTCGAGATCGAGGCCACCGGACCCCTGGCCGACGCGGCCCCCATCCAGTTCCAGGTGGATCTCACCGGCGAGGGGGGTTACGCCAGCTCCCACGCGGTGACTCTCTACGCCGGAAGCTATGTCCTTCTGGTGGAGGACGACGAGGCCGCCGCGGTGAACACCGTGTACCAGAATGCGATCACCGCCGCCGGGCGTGCGTGGGCCCGCCACGATGTCGCCGCGCTGGGAGCGCCGACTCTCGGACAGCTCGAGGCCGCCCTGGCCGTGGTCTGGTACACCGGCGATTCGTATGACAACACCTTCACCCTCGAGGAGCAGAACCTGCTCCAGTCCTTCCTGACCCGCGGGGGATCCCTCTTCGTGACCGGACAGGACATCGGCTACGACCTGGTCTCGGAGGGGAGCGCCGCCGACGCGGCGTTCTATCAAGACTACCTGCACGCAGACTTCGTCTCGGACAGCTCGAGCGACAACACCCTGACCGGAGTCAGCGGAGATGTGATCGGCAACGGGCTCTCCATCACCCTGACCGCCCTCCCGGCGGACACATTCTGGCCGTCCGTCATTTCAGCCCGCTCGGGCGCGAGCAATGTCTTTCTCTATTCCCTGACCAAGGTCGGCGCGGTGCGGTACGGGACCGGGCACAAGACGCTCTACATGGCCTTCAACTTCGAGGACATCAACTCCACGACCACCCAGGCCACGATCATGCAGCGGGCACTCGGCTGGCTCATTCCCGCCGACATCACCCCTCCCGTGGCGACGCTGCTGGCGCCTCTCGGCGGGGAGGAGCTCGAGTCCTGCGCGCCGGCCCTGGTGACCTGGACGGCGACCGACGCTGTCGGCGTCACCGGAGTGGATCTCTACTACTCCGACGACGGAGGGGCGACCTACCCCCATGTCATCGCCACCGGTCTGCCCAACACCGGGAGCGCCTCCTGGAACCCCGGCGGCCTGCTGGGCTCCGACTACCGCATCAAGCTGGTGGCCCGGGACGCCGTGGCGCTCCAGGGAATCGACTGCAGCGACTCGAGCTTCACCGTCCTCTCGACCGTTCCGCCCTTCGCACAGGTCCTGTCGCCCAACGGCGGGGAGAGCTTCCCCGTCGGAACGCTCGTGCCGTTGACCTGGACCATGCTCGACACCTGCGTCGGCATCGACTCGACGCGGGTCCATGTCTCCCTGGACGGGGGCGGCGGCTGGTCCCATGTCGCCACCGTGGCGGCTCCGGACACGACCACGGACTGGGGATCGCCG